>DASWNX010000011.1 GCA_036399055.1 Jatrophihabitans sp. | reverse complement strand
TCGCGCGCGGGGTCGGCTAGGGACCCCGCGCGCGACGGTGGACAAGCTGGGAAGGTGGCTGCGACGTTGGATCAGAGGCGCGGCATGCGGGGGAGCAGGGTGGCGGCGCGCCCGGTCAGGGCGCCGGCTCGGGCTCGGGCTCCGGCTCGGGCTCCGACGGGGTCTCGAGCGCGGCGAGCGCCGCCTTCGCGTCGGCCAGATCCTGGGCGGCGGTGGCCAGGGCCAGAGCCGCCTCGGCGAGGCTCGCGCGAGCGACGGCGTTGCTGGCCCGCAGCAGCACCGCGCTCGGAGCGGCCGGGATCGCCAGTGCGCGGGCCCGTGCGCTTGAGGTACTGGTCAGCGCCAGCTCCAACGCGGTGGCGAGGTCGGCCAGCGGCGCGGTGACGGTGCTGACGTCGGTTCCGGCCTCTTGCAGGGTGCCCGCTTGCTCGTGGACAGCGCCGGCGTCGGCGCTCAGCGTCGTGGCGGCGTTCTCAGCACGCGCGACGGCGGTGACCAGTTTGAACTGCAGGTCAGCCCCTTGCACGGTGCGGGCGCCGGCCTGCGTCGCGGCCTGGATCGCCTTGGTCGACGTCGCGCTGGCGACCGCGCTGGCATCGGCGCTCAACGCCGCCAGAGCAGCGGTGCTCGCCGTCAGCAGGGCGGCCTTGTCGGCAGCGGACAGCACCGTCGAGGCGGCTTCGGCGGCGGCGATCCGCTTCAGCCGGGCGACGTCGGCGGCCAGTGATTTGGCAGCGCCCTTGCGGGCGCCGGCGAGCTTGTCCACCGGCTTGTGGGCTGCCTTGCCTGAGCCGGCCTTGCCAACGGACTTGCTGTGGGCGGCTGCCTTGCCCGAGCCGGCCTTGCCGGCGGCCAGGGCGCTGCCGCCGGCTCCGAGGACTGTGCAGCTGAGAAGAAACGCAACGCCGGCGGTGACCGGACGGGACAGGCGATTCATCGAACTCCTCCATGAGATATCGATTACGGTGAGTAACCAATCGGTCAAGGAGTAGCTCGGTTTAGTAATCGCGACATTTCGCGCCGAAGCTCAGCGCCGACGCCCACGGACTTGGACGGGTGTGTCGGCCGGAGGGCGGTGCCGTCCTAAGCCGTGTGGGTCTGGGCCGTGCCGGCCTCCGGCGTGTCGACATCGCCTGCTCGGGCCTGTGCCGTGTCGGCCGGTGCCGCATCGCCTGCGTAGGCCTGCGCCGCGTCGACCCGCGTCCCGCCGGTGAGCTCGGCGCCGGGGGTGTGTCGCAGCCAGATCGCGCCCAGCGGCGGCACCCGGACGGTCGCGGAGGTGGGCTGGCCGTGCCAGCTGCCGCCTTCGGCGGTGACCGAGCCGAGGTTTCCCACCCCGGAGCCGCCATAGACCTCGGCGTCGGTGTTGAGCACCTCGTCCCAGCGGCCGGTCTTGGGCAGGCCCAGCCGGTAGTGCTCGTGCGGCGTCGGCGAGAAGTTGGCCACGCAGGCCAGCACCGAGCCGTCGTCACCCCAGCGCAGGAACGAGAACACATTGCCGCTGGCGTCGTTGGCGTCGATCCAGCCGAAGCCCTGCGGCAGGGTGTCCTGGGACCACAGCGCCCGGTCGCTGCGATACACCCGGTTCAGGTCGCTGACGGCTCTGCGCACGCCGGCGTGGTCGGCGCCGTCGAGCAGCCACCAGTCCAGGGTGCGGCCCTCGCTCCACTCGCCGCCCTGGGCGAACTCCGAGCCCTGAAAGATCAACTGCTTGCCCGGATGGGCCCACATGAAGGCGTAGAGCGCCCGCAACGTCGCCATCTGCTGCCAGCGGTCACCGGGGATCTTGTTCAGCAGCGAGCCCTTGCCGTGCACCACCTCGTCGTGGCTCAACGGCAGCATGTAGTTCTCTGAATAGGCGTAGACCATCGAGAACGTCATCTCGTGGTGGTGGTACTGCCGGTGGACCGGCTGATGCTCGACGTAGCCGAGCGTGTCGTGCATCCAGCCCATGTTCCACTTGAAGCCGAAACCCAGGCCGCCCAGATGGGTAGGGCGGGTCACCCCCGGCCAGGACGTCGACTCCTCGGCGATCGTGATCACTCCGGGCACCCGCTTGTAGACGGTGGCGTTCATCTCCTGCAGGAAGGCGACCGCTTCCAGGTTCTCGCGCCCGCCGTGGATGTTGGGCAGCCACTCGCCGGCCTTGCGCGAGTAGTCCAGGTAGAGCATCGAGGCCACCGCGTCCACCCGCAGGCCGTCGATGTGGAACTCCTCCAGCCAGTACAGGGCGTTGGCCACCAGGAAGTTGCGGACCTGGCTGCGCCCGAAGTCGAAGACGTAGGTGCCCCAGTCCGGTTGCTCGCCCCGGCGCGGGTCGGCGTGCTCGTAGAGCGGGGTGCCGTCGAAGCGGGCCAGCGCGAAGGAGTCCTTCGGGAAGTGCGCCGGAACCCAGTCCACGATGACGCCGATGCCGGCCTGGTGCAGCGCGTCGACCAGGTGCCGGAAGTCGTCGGGGTCGCCGAACCGGGAGGTGGGGGCGAAGTAGGAGGAGACCTGGTAACCCCAGGAGCCGCCGAAGGGGTGCTCGGCCACCGGCAGCAACTCGACGTGGGTGAAACCGGTCTCGCGAACGTAGTCGACCAGTTGCTCGGCCAGTTCGCGGTAACTGAGCCCCAGCCGCCAGGAGCCCAGGTGCACCTCGTAGACCGACATCGGGGCCGCGTGCCAGGCGGTCTGCGCGCGGGTCGCCAGCCACTCGCTGTCACCCCACTCATAGGAGGAGGTGAACACCACCGAGGCGGTGGCCGGCGGCACCTCGGTGGCGAAGGCCATCGGGTCGGCCTTGTCACGCCACTCACCGTCGGCGCCCAGGATCTGGAACTTGTACCGGCAGCCGTCGCCGACCCCCGGCACGAACAGCTCCCAGATGCCGGGACCGCCCATCAGGCGCATCGGAAACGCCCGGCCCGACCAGTAGTCGAAGTCCCCGACCACCCGGACGGCTTGGGCGTTGGGCGCCCAGACCGCGAAGGAGGTTCCGGTGACCTGGCCGGCGGGGGTGTCATAGCTGCGCACATGCGCGCCCAGGACGTCCCACAACTGCTCGTGGCGGCCCTCGCCGAGCAGGTGCAGGTCCAGCTCTCCGAGCGTGGGCAGCCACCGGTACGGGTCATCGACGATGATCTTGTCCTCGCCGTAGCTGACCTCGAGCCGGTAGTCGGTCGAGCCGACGTCGAGCACCGCGCCGAAGATCCCACCCGGATGCAACTGCTCCAGCGGGTAGCGCTCGCCCTTGATCACCGCGCTGACCGCGCTGGCCTCCGGGCGCAGAGTGCGGATGGCGGTCTTGCCGGCGCCGGCCGGATGCGCTCCGAGGATCGAGTGCGGCCCCGAGTGGGTGCCGGCGGCCAGCCGGTCCAGGTCCTGCTGGCTCGGCGCCGGCACGGGCTGATCCTCAGCCGCTGGGGCGTCGCCCTGGGTCTCGGCCGGGCTGGGCCCGGGGACCGGCCGCTGGGGCGGGGTGGAGATGTCGGTCGTCGTGGGCCCGGTGGCGGTCTCGATGACGGCAGCCTCGGCGGTGGTCTCGGCGGCCGCCGGCTCAGCGGGCCTCGGCGGCTGCGCCGCCGGCTTGGAGCTCGCGCGGGAGCGGGGCGTCGCCGCCGGCTTCTTGGCCCCGCCGGCGGGGTTGTGCCTTTTGCTCATGGGGTACCTGCCAATCGGTGCAAGGAGGCCAGTGGGATGGGCAGCCAGTTCGGGCGGTTGCGGGCCTCGTACACCGACTCGTAGACCGCCTTGTCCGCCTCGAAGGCGCGCAGCAGCACGGCTGCCTCCTGGGGGTCCTGGCCGCCGCCCTGGCAGTAGCCGGCGCAGAACGCCGTGCGGTTGCGCTCTGCCCACTCGGCGGCCCGGAACTCCGACTGCGGGGTGCTGCCCATGTCGACCAGCTGGTGCCGGGCCGCGTAGTCGAAGCTGCGCAGCATCCCGGCGACGTCGCGAATGGGGGAGTCGTGGGCCTGCCGGTCCCTGATGGTCTTGGCCGGCTCGCCCTCGAAGTCCAGGATCACCCAGCGGTAGGCCGTTCGCAGCACCTGGCCCAGATGCAGGTCACCGTGCACCCGCTGAATCAGCACCTGGTCGGACAGCTCGCTGAACTCGGCGTAGGCCTGCCGCAGGCCATCAGCGACCTCGGCCAGCTCCGGCACCTCCGCCAGCGCCGCGGTCAGCCGGGCGCTCATCGCCGCGGCCCGGTCAGCCAGCTCCGCCTTGTCCAGCACGGTGACCCCGAACGCGGCAGCGAGGTCGGCGTGCACCTCGGCGGTCGAGACCCCGAGCCGGTGCGCCTCGGCCGCGAAGTCGCCGCCGGCCTCTTCGGCGTGCAGGTCGGCCTCGGCCATCAGGTCGCGAACGCTGCTGGTGGCAAGCTGCCAGCCGTCCGAGGCCGTCGTCATGAACTCCTGCAGCATCGCCAGGCTCCAGGTCTGGGAGTCGAGCTCGGCGCTGACGTGACCCATCAACTTGGCGACGTGCCGGCCGCCCAGCTCGCCCAGCGCGGCGTGGATCTCGATGTCGGGGTTCATCCCGGCTTCCAGCCGCCGGAACACCTTCAGGATCGCGGCGTCGCCGAAGACCAGCGAGGTGTTGGACTGCTCGACGCTCAGGGCCAGGCTCGACTCGCGCACCGGGATCTCATCGGCCTCGACCACCCGGGTGAAGCTCACCCCGTCCACCGTGCTCTGCTCGGTCATCGCCTGCAACCACAGGCCGGTGACCTCCTTGTCGTGCAGGGCGTCATAGAGCTCGATCGGCGGCCCGCCGTCGGCGTCAGGCACCGAGCCGACCAGAGCGTGGCTCAGTTGCTCGGGCGCCTCGGTGCGCATCACCAGGGGCACCTGGTAATGCTCGACACCCTCGGGGTAACGGACGTCGGCCAGCCAGATCTGCACCAGGTGCGGCTTCTCCGACAGGGTGGCCAGCAGCCTGGCCTGCACCGTCGACTCCCGGGACTTGCCCGCGTACCAGCGCTGATGCCCCAGCCAGTCCTGCAGCACCCGGCCAACCTCAATGGCTTCAACCCTCATCGGAGTCCCTCTCTCTCGTCCGTGCCCGCACCACCCTGCTCGCGCTCGTAACGGGCCCGCTCGACGGCGCCCTCGGGCCAGTCCAGCGCCCCGGCTGCCGCCGGCAGGCCGCTGCCGCCGGGCGGCTGGCGCACCGGAATGCGCAGCCAGTAGAAGCCGTGACCGGCCACCGTCAACAGGTAGGGCAGCTCGCCGATCGCGGGGAAATGGCTGCCGCCGGTCATCTCGATCGGCTCCGATCCCTGCCAGGTCCGCAGGTCCAGCTCGACTGCCTGTGGGAACCGGGACAGGTTGTTCACGCACAGCACCACGTCGTCGCCGAAGGCCCGCACGAAGGACAGCACGCAGGGGTTGGACCCGCCCAGGTCGGTGAAGCTGCCCAGGCCGAACGCCGGATTCGCCTTGCGCAAGCCGATCATCCGCCGGGTCCACTGCAGCAGCGAGGAGGTGTTGCGAGTCTGGGACTCGACGTTGGTGACCTGGTAGCCGTAGATCGAGTCGAGGTTGACCGGCAGGTACAGCCGTCCGGGGTCGCAACTGGAGAAGCCGGCGTTGCGGTCGGGCGTCCACTGCATCGGGGTCCGGACTCCGTCGCGGTCGCCGAGCCAGATGTTGTCGCCCATCCCGATCTCGTCGCCGTAGTACAGCACCGGCGAGCCGGGCAGTGACAGCAGCAGCGCGGTGAACAGCTCGATCCGGTTCAGGTCGTTGTCCAGCAGCGGGGCCAGCCGCCGCCGGATGCCGATGTTGGCCTTCATCCGCGGGTCCTGGGCGTACTCGTTCCACATGTAGTCGCGTTCCTCGTCGGTGACCATCTCCAGGGTCAGCTCGTCGTGGTTACGCAGGAAGATCCCCCACTGGCACTTGTCGGGGATCGGCGGCGTCTGGGCCAGGATCTCCGAGATCGGATACCGGCTCTCACGGCGGACCGCCATGAAGATCCGCGGCATCACCGGGAAGTGGAAGGCCATGTGGCACTCGTCGCCGCCGACGGAGTAGTCGCCGAAGTACTCCACCACGTCGTTGGGCCACTGGTTGGCCTCGCACAGCAGCACCCGGTCGGGATAGTTGGCGTCGACCTCCTTGCGGACCCGCTTCAACACCTCGTGGGTCTCGGGCAGGTTCTCGCCGTTGGTGCCGTCCCGGACGAACAGGTAGGGCACCGCGTCCAGCCGGAAGCCGTCGATGCCCAGGTCGAGCCAGAACCGCAGCGCGTCCATGATCGCCTCGACCACGGCGGGGTTGTCGAAGTTCAGATCCGGCTGGTGGGAGAAGAACCGGTGCCAGAAGTACTGCTTGCGCACCGGGTCGAACGTCCAGTTGGACGGCTCGGTGTCGACGAAGATGACCCGCGCGTCAGGGTAGCGGGTGTCGTCGTCGGCCCAGATGTAGAAGTCGCCGTACGGGCCGTCGGGGTCGCGGCGGGACTCCTGGAACCACGGATGCTGATCGGAGGTGTGGTTCATGACGAAGTCGATGATCACCCGGATGCCGCGGTCGTGGGCGGCGTTGAGGAAGTCCCGGAAGTCCTCGATCGTCCCGAACTCCGGCAGCACGTCGGTGTAGTCGGAGACGTCGTAACCGCCGTCGCGCAGCGGGGAGGGGAAGAACGGCGGCAGCCAGAGGCAGTCAACGCCCAGCCACTGCAGGTAATCCAGCTTGCCGGTCAGGCCCTTGAGGTCGCCGGTGCCGTCGCCGTTGGAGTCAGCGAAGCCCCTGACAAGCACCTCGTAGAACACCGCGCGCTTGAACCATTCGGGATCAGGCACGTCGGAGACGGGATGGTTCAGTTCGGTTTCCAACCGACGCTCCTCACATATGACGTGACCACGCTGCTCGCGGCCTGGCTCCCCCCGCAGCCCTGTTAGCCGAGTCTGCCACGTGCTGTAAGCGCTCACGTGGAGCACTCCCGGGCCGGGCCTCAGCGGCGTCGCGACTCAGCCGATCCGGACGATCGCCGCGGACTCCGGGGCCAGCCGCACGCCGCCGAACGGGGTGTCCTCGCCCTCGGTGGCCAGGCTCGCGGCGCCGGTGGCGAAGACGATCTCGGTGGCTCCGGGCACCGGCACGCTCTGCTGCCGGCCGGCCAGGTTGGCCACCACCCGCAGCTGGCCGCGGTGCACCACCACCCAGTCGCGCTCGGAGTCGAAGTCCACCTCCACCGCCGAGAGCCAGGGGTCGGCCAAGCTCGGCTCATCTCGGCGCAGCCGGATCAGGGTCCGGTACAGCTCGAGCATCTCGGCGTGCTCGCCGGTCTCAGACTCTGCCCAGTTCAGCACCGAGTCGTGATAGGCGGCCGGGTCCTGCGGGTCGACCATGGCGGAGACATCCCAGCCGTGATCGGCGAACTCGGCCAGCCGGCCCTCGCTGACCGCCTGCGCCAGCTCAGGTTGCGGGTGGGAGGTGAAGAACGGCCACCGGGTGCTGGCCGCCCATTCCTCGCCCATCCACAGCATCGGGGTGAACGGCGAGCTGAACAGCAGCGTCGCGCCGACCTTGAGCAGCGCCGGGGTGGTGATCTCGGGCAGCCGGTCACCGGCCGCCCGGTTGCCGACCTGGTCGTGATCCTGCAGGAAGACCACGAACCGCCAGCCCGGAATGCGCTCGGTGTCCACCGGCTTGCCGTGGTCGCGGCCGCGGAAGGAGGAGTAGGTCCCGTCGTGGAAGAACGCCCGGGTGAGCACTTTGGCCAGGCTGGGCAACGAGCCGAAGTCGGCGTAGTAGCCGTGCCGCTCGCCGGAGAGCATCGCGTGCAGGACATGGTGGACGTCGTCGTCCCACTGGGCGTCCAGGCCGTAACCGCCCTGCTCGCCGGAACCGCCCTGCTCGCCGGAACCGCCCTGCTCGGTCTCCGCGCGCGGGGTGATCAGCATCGCGTCGTTGAGGTCGGACTCGGCGATCAGCGGCAGCGGCCGGCCGACTTGCTCGCTGAGCTCGGCCACCTCGATGCTCAGTTGCTTGAGCAGGTGGGTCGGGGAGGAGTCGACGAGTGCGTGCACCGCGTCCAGGCGCAGGCCGTCGATGTGGAAGTCGCGCAACCACCTCAGCGCGTTGTCCAGGATGTAGCGACGCACCTCCTCGCTGCCGGGTGAGTCCAGGTTCACCAGGTCGCCCCAGGTGTTGCGCCCGCTCTTGAGGTAGGGCCCGAACTGGGGCAGGTAGTTGCCGCTGGGGCCTAGGTGGTTGTAGACCACGTCCAGGATGACCGCCAGCCCGCGGCCGTGGCAGGCGTCGACGAACCGCTTGAGGGCGTCCGGGCCGCCGTAGGGCTCGTGCACCGCGTACCACGCGACGCCGTCGTAGCCCCAGTTCCAGACGCCGTTGAACGCGTTCAGCGGCAGCAACTCCACATGGGTGATCCCCAGGTCCACCAGGTGATCCAGGCGCTCGATGGCCGAGTCCAGCGTGGCGCCCTTGGTGAAGGTCCCGATGTGCAGCTCGTAGATCACCGACCCGGGCAGCTGGCGGCCGGCCCAGTCGCCGTCCTGCCAGTGGTGGGCCGTCTCGTCATAGACCTCGCTCAGGCCGTGCACGCCGTCGGGCAACCGCTGCGAGCGCGGGTCCGGCACCGGGGTGTCGGAGTCATCGAGCAGGTAGCCGTACCGGGTGCCGGGAACCAGCTCGGCGTCCAGCTGCCACCAACCCGGTCGGGTCTGATCTGGGACCAGCTCCTCGATCCGGTCGCCGCCGACGCCGATGACCGCGCGGACCTGGGCCGCCGACGGAGCCCACACTGCGGGTCGCATCCTCGCCTCGCCTCGCCTTCTTGCCTTGATGCTCAGACCTGTCTGCTCAGGCCGTGCCACTGCTCAGGCCGTGCCACTGGTCAGGCCGTGCCACTGGTCAGCAACGCCACCGGGTAGCGCCTGAGCAGGGCCGCCAACGAGACCTGGCCCTGGTGCCGCTCGCCGGTGAGCTGGTCGACGTGGGACCCCGGCCCGAGCTCGAGCACGGTGTCGCGCCAGCCGCCGGCCTGCCGCAGGCCGAATGGCAGCCTGGTGGCCACTGCCACCGCGCCGCCGCGGTCGAAGGCGACCGCGTGCTCGGCGGCCGGGCCCGAGACGATCAGCGGGGTGTAGCTGCTGAACCGCTCAGGGTGGGCGCGGCGCTCGCGGAGCACCCGGCTGGTGAGCCACAGCTTGGCGGCGCCGACCTGCTCCAGCGGCGGGCCGTCGCTGCCGTCTGCGGCGCCAGAGTCGAAGCCGGCCAGCAACTGCCGGCGCAGCTGGAAGTCCACCGGCCGCCGGTTGTCCGGGTCGACCAGGGAGTAGTCGTAGAGCTCGGTGCCCTGGTAGACGTCAGGGACGCCGGGCATGGCCAGTTGCACGAGCTTCTGGGACAAGCTGTTGGACCAGCCGTACGGGGTGATCTCAGAGATCAGCTCGTCGAGCAGCCGGTGGGTGTGCCGATCGTCGTAGGCCCGGTCCACCGCCTGGTGCACCGCGGCCTCGAACGCCGCGTCCGGATCGCGCCAACTGGTCGGATCGGAGGCCTCGCGCATCGCCTTCTCGGCATAGGCGTGCATCCGGTCCCGCTCGATCCAGCCGGCGCCGGCGAAACTCTGCCAGAGCAGGTATCCGAACGCCGGCTGCGGGATCGGGCTGCCGGCCAGCAACTGCTCAGCGACGCCGTACCAGCGCTCGCCCAGCTCGGGCAGCACCGCCAGCCGGGCTCGGACGTCCTCACTGCGCTTGGTGTCGTGGGTGGACAGCGTGGTCATCGAGTCGGGCAGCAGCTGCTGGCGCTGCAACTGCGCGGCGTGGAACTCGGCCAGGGTGCTGCCGTAACCGCCGGGGTCACCGCCCACCTCGTTGAGGCCGACGGCGCGGTTGTAACGGTAATAGGCGGTGTCCTCGACGCCTTTGGCCATGATCGCGCCGCTGGCCTGCTCGAACCGGACGGTGACCTCCCGGCCGGCGTCGCCTCGGGCGGCCGACAGCAGCGGTGTCAGCTCAGCGATCGCGCCTGCCAGCTCGGGCCTGCGCGAGAGCGCCAGCGCGGCGGCCTCGTCGAGCCGCTCGCCGGCCACCGGCTGGTACGAGCGGTACACCCCGAAGGCCACCGCCAGCTCGGTCAGGGCCGCGACCACCTGCTCGTCGGTGCTGGCCAGTCCGGGCGCGGCGGCCCGCACGCCGCGGCAGATCCGCAGCAGCTCGGCGTGCAGGATGGTGTCGGCGACCATCCGCTTGCCCTGCTCCAGGTGCTCGGCCCAGTCGCGGTGGTCACCGGTCAGCTCGGCGTAGCGGCGGCTCACGACCGCCTCGCCCGCCGGGTCATAAAGCAGGTTGTTCACCTCGGCCAGCGCGTCGTAGCCAGTGGTGCCGGCCACCGGCCAGTCCTGGGGCAGCCGCTCACCCGGTTCGGTGATCTTCTCTACGGTGATCCAGCTGTCCGGCGCGGCGGCGGCCAGCCGGTCCAGGTAACCGGCCGGGTCGGCCAGGCCGTCGGGATGGTCGATGCGGATGCCCTGGACGTCGCCGGCCCGCACCCAGCGCAGGATCTCGGCGTGGCTGGCGTCGAATACCGACGGGTCCTCCACGCGGATGCCGGCCAGCTCGGTGACGGCGAAGAACCGGCGGTAGTTCTGCTCGTTGTCGGCCCGCCGGTAGCTGACCAGCTCGTAGTGCTGGCGGGCGTGCACGTCGGCCGCGCTGTCTCCGGGACCGGCGGTGCCCTCGGCGATCGGAAAGCGGTGCTCGAAGTAACGCAGCTCGCCGTCGGTGACGCTGAGCTGGTCGTCTCCTGCGTCATCGCCGAGCACCGGCAGCTTGATCCGGCCGTTGCCGGCCTGCCAGTCGACGTCGAACCACGCGGCGTACTCCGAGTCCGGCCCCTGCCGCAGCATCTGCCACCAGGGCAGGTTCTGGGCGGCGTCGGCGACCCCCATGTGGTTGGGCACGATGTCCACGACGGTGTCCAGGCCCAGCTGCCGCGCGGCGGCGGCGAGCGCCAACCGGCCCTGCTCGCCACCGCGCTCGGGGTCGACCTGGCGGTGGCTGACGATGTCGTAACCGTGGTCTGAGCCTGAGGTGGCCTGCAGGATGGGGGACAGGTAGATCGCCTGGACGCCCAGCGCCTTGAGGTAGTCGGCCAGCTCCGCAGCGGCGCTCAGCGGGAACTGCCGGCGGATCTGCAGTCGGTAGGTCGAGCCGGGGATCTGGGCTGGCCCGGTCATTCGCCCAGGCTCCGCAGCACCACCAGCGTCCGCGGCTGGACGGTGACTGACGCCCCCGGAAGGATCGGCTTGACGTCGGACTCCTCGTCGGAGACCACGACGGCGGTGTCCAGCGCCACCTGCCAGGAGGCGTGCTGCAGTTCCACCGGCGGGGTGAAGTCGATCGGCTCGTGATGGGCTGAGAAGCACAGGATGAACGAGTCGTCGGTGACCCGGCCGCCGCGGTCATCGGTGCCGGTGATGGCCTCGCCGTTGAGGAACACCGCGACGGCCCGGCCGAAGCCTGATTCCCAATCGTCTTCAGACATCTCGCTGCCGTCGGGGCGCAGCCAGGCGATGTCGGGCAGCGGCGCGCCCTCACCCTGACGCTTGACCGGCCGGCCGTCGAAGAACCGGCGACGGCGGAAGGTCGGGTGGTCGCGGCGCAGCTCGGTCACCTTGCGGGTGAAGGCCATCAGGTCGGTGTCGGCGGACTCCCAGTCGATCCAGGTCAGCTCGTTGTCCTGGCAGTAGCCGTTGTTGTTGCCCTGCTGGGTCCGGCCGAGCTCGTCGCCGTGGCAGATCATCGGAACACCCTGGGACAGGAAGAGGGTGGCGATGTAGTTGCGCTGCTGGCGCGCCCGCAACTCGAGGATCTCGGGATCATCCGTCGGTCCCTCGACCCCGCAGTTCCAGGACCGGTTGTGGCTCTCGCCGTCGTTGTTGCCCTCGCCGTTGGCCTCGTTGTGCTTGTCGTTGTAGGAGACCAGGTCGCGCAGGGTGAACCCGTCATGGGCGGTGACGAAGTTGATGCTGGCCACCGGCCGGCGCGCGGAGTGCTCGTAGAGGTCGGCCGAGCCGGTCAGCCGGGCCGCGAACTCGCCAATGGTGGCCGGCTCGCCGCGCCAGAAGTCCCGGACGGTGTCGCGGTATTTGCCGTTCCACTCAGTCCATTGCGGCGGGAAGTTGCCGACCTGGTAACCGCCGGGGCCGATGTCCCACGGCTCGGCGATCAGCTTCACCTGGCTGACCGTCGGGTCCTGCTGGACGAGTTCGAAGAAGCTGGACAGCCGGTCGACGTCGTAGAACTCCCGGGCCAAGGTGGCGGCCAGGTCGAAGCGGAAGCCGTCGACGTGCATCTCGGTGACCCAGTAGCGCAGCGAGTCCATGATCAGCTGCAGGGAATGCGGATGCCGGACGTTGAGGCTGTTTCCGGTTCCGGTGTAGTCGGTGTAGTAGCGCTTGTCGCTGTCTTCCAGCCGGTAGTACGCGGCGTTGTCGATGCCGCGGAAGCTCACCGTCGGGCCCATGTGGTTGCCCTCGGCGGTGTGGTTGTAGACCACGTCGAGGATCACCTCGATGTCGGCGGCGTGCAGCGCGCGCACCATCGCCTTGAACTCCTGGACCTGGCCGCCGGGGGTGGAGGAGGAGCTGTACTTGGCGTCCGGGGCGAGGAAGCCGATGGTGTTGTAACCCCAGTAGTTGGTCAGGCCCTTGTCGAGCAGGGTCGCGTCGTTGGCGAAGTGATGCACCGGCATCAGCTCCAGCGCGGTCACCCCGAGCGACTTGAGGTGGTCGATGATCACCGGGTGCGCCACGCCGGCGTAGGTGCCGCGCAACTCCTCGGGAAGCTCCGGGTGCCGCTCGGTGAGGCCCTTGACGTGCGCCTCGTAGATCACCGTGTCGGCGTACTGCCGCTTCGGCGGCCGGTCCACGCCCCAGTCGAAGAACGGGCTGATCACCACCGACTTGGGCATCTGGGCCGCTGAGTCCTCGTCGTTGCGGCTGTCCGGGTCGCCGAAGTCGTAGCCGAACAACGACTGGTCCCAGTCGAACTGACCGTGGATCGCCTTGGCGTAGGGGTCCAGCAGCAGCTTGTTCGGGTTGCACCGCAGGCCGTGCTCGGGCGCGTGCGGGCCGTGCACCCGGTAGCCGTAGAGCTGCCCGGGCTCGATGCCGGGAAGGAAGGCGTGCCAGACCAGGCCGTCGACCTCGGGCAGCTCGATCCGGGTCTCGACGCCGTCACTGTCGAACAGGCACAACTCGACTCGTTCGGCGACCTCGCTGAACAGCGCGAAGTTGGTGCCCGAACCGTCGTAGGTGGCGCCCAGCGGGTAGGCATGGCCTGGCCAGATCTGCATGTGGTCCCCTCGAATGGCGCGCGGACGCCGATACCTTCAGCGTCGCAGGGTGCTCGCAATTGGCCAGACGAGCCGTGGCTCGGGCTTGGCACCGAGCCTCGTGTCCAGTCTAACCGAGCGCCGATGCGGACCCGAAGCCCTCGGGGGCGACCAAGCCCTCGCACGCGCACGCGGCTGGGGCGCGCAGAGGGACTTTTCTCAGGCACGCGCGGGATCTTGGAAATGCGCGCGAGCGCGATTGTGATGTGCGCGACTGACGGGGGGAGGGGCGAGCCCTCAGCGCTCCTCGGCCGGCCGGACCGGGGGGCTGTCAGGATCGATGCCGTCTGCCGAGCCGCCCGGCACGGCTGTGCCTGTCGAGGAGGCGCCGGCCGACAGGGCCGAGGCCGCCGACGCGGCCGCCAGGCCCTGGTGAGCCAGCACCGAGTCGGGGTCGTGGTCCGAGCCGCGCACGATGGCGGCCTCGGGCTGCAGGGCCGCCGGGGGCAGGTTGGAGTCGAACCAGCCGTCGGTGGCGATCTTCTCGCCTGGCTCGGCGCCGGAGTGCGCGGGCGAGCTGGTGCTGGTCGCGGTCAGCCAGCTGGGCGCCGCGCCGCCGGGCCCGGCGCCAGGGCCAGACCCGTCGCCGGCGCCCTCGGCCAATCCCGCCAGTCCTGCCAACCCCTCCAGGGCCTTGGAGAACTCGCTCGGCACGATCCACATCTTGTTCGCGTCACCCTTGGCGATCTGCGGCAGGGTCTGCAGGTACTGGTAGGCCAGCAGCGCCGGGTCGGGCTTGGCGGCGTGGATGGCGTTGAAGGTGGTCTCGATCGCCTTGGCCTCGCCCTGGGCGCTGAGGTAGCGGGCCGCCCGTTCACCCTCGGCGCGCAGGATCTTCGACTGCCGCTCGGCCTCTGCCGACAGGATCGCCGCGGTCTTGGCGCCCTCGGCGTTCAGGATCTGCGCCGCCTTCTGGCCTTCGGCGGTCTTGATCGCCGATTCCCGCTGGCCCTCGGCCGTCAGGATGATGGCGCGCTTGTCACGGTCGGCGCGCATCTGCTTCTCCATGGCGTCACGGATCGAGGGCGGTGGTTCGATCGCCTTGATCTCGACCCGGGAGACGCGGATGCCCCAGGGGCCGGTGGCCTCGTCCAGCACCCCGCGCAGCTGGGTGTTGATGCCATCCCGGCTGGTGAGCGTCTGCTCCAGGTTCAGCGAGCCGACCACATTGCGCAGCGTGGTGATGGTGAGCTGCTCGACGGCCTGGATGTAGTTCTGGATCTCATAGCTGGCCGCCCGCGGGTCGGTGACCTGGAAGTAGATCACCGAGTCGATGCTGACGGTCAGGTTGTCGGAGGTGATCACCGGCTGCGGTGGAAAGCTGACCACCTGCTCGCGCATGTCGATCAGCGGGCGCATCCGGTCCACGAACGGCAGCAGAATCGCCACTCCCGGGCCCTGGGTGCGGGTGTAGCGGCCCAGCCGTTCGACCACGGCCGAGCGGGCCTGCGGAACGATCCGCACGCTGCGCGTCAGCGTCACGATCGCGAGAATCGCGATGATCAGGACGGCGATCAGGATCGCATCCATGCCGGTTTCCCCTTTTGTGGAGATTGTTTGTGAAGTTTGGCGGATGAAGGCCTATCAGTTGGAGATTAGTCGGTGAAGATGTGTCCGAGGGGCGATTGCGGGCCAGGAGACGCCTTCAGCGCGAGCTGTCCCAGACGACCGCGGTGGCGCCGCTGATCTGGATGACCTGGACGCTGCTGCCGACCGGGATCACCTGGGTCTCGTCGTAGGCCCGAGCCGACCACTCGCTGCCACCGAGCCTGACCCGGCCGTCCTTGGCGTCGACCTTGCTTGTCACGATCGCCTGGGCGCCGACCAGCGCCTCGACGCCGGTCCGGGTGGTTCCGCTGCCCTGCAGATGCCGCTTGGCCACCGGGCGCACCACCAGCAGCAGCGCCAGCGCGCCGCCGACGGCGACGGCCACCTGGACGGCCGGTGGCGCTCCTGCGGCGGCGGCGACCCCGCCGGCTGCCGCGCCGCCGGCGCACATGATCAGCACCAGGTCCAGCGAGAGGGTCTCAGCCCCTGCCAGTACGGCGGCCACGATCAGCCAGATCAACCAGGCTTGCATGAGCCCATCGAACCACGCCGCTTCGCCGCCGACACGCCATTGCCGGTTCAGGCGCCGGTGAAAGGGCGCTGAAGGCGCCCGGCCCCCCGCGGCCAGGCCACTGCGAGCACCGCGAACGCGGGCACAATGGTGCGGTGCTCAGCTCGCTGGCCCCGGCCCGCCGCCGCCTGGCCCTAGCCGGCTGTGCCGCCGTCGCGATCGCGCTGATAGCCGTGGTGGCCGCGGTGCTGGCGAGCCGCGGCGACGGCCAGGCCGAGCTTCGGGTGGCGCCCCAGGACCAGCCCGGCCCGGTGCTGCTGGTGCCCGGCTACGGCGGATCGACCAGCGGGTTGAACGTGCTGGCCGGCCGGCTGCGCGAGCAGGGCAAGGACGTCGCGGTGCTCACCCTGCCAGGCGAGGGCCAGGGCGACCTGGCGGCTCAGGCGCGGGTGCTCGACGCGGCCGCTGACGCCGCGATCCGGCGGACCGGCGCGGCCTCGGTCGACGTGGTGGGCTACTCGGCCGGTGGTGTGGTGGCCCGGGTGTGGATCAGCCAAGCCGGCGCCGCCACCGTTCCGGTTCGCCGCCTGATCAGCCTGGGCGCTCCGCACCACGGCACCGCGCTGGCCAGCCTCGGCGCGTTGTTCGCCGGGCAGTGCCCGACAGCCTGCCAACAGCTCGACCCGGAAAGCGCCCTGCTGGCCAGGTTGAACTCCGGTCCCGGCAGCGAGGCGCCTGCAGGCCCGGTGTCGGTCTCGCTGTGGACCAGCCGCGACGAGGTGGTGATCCCACCGGAGTCGGCGGTGCTGGCCGGGGCGCTCAACATCAGTGTCCAGAGCGTCTGCCCGGCCTCGACAGTGACCCACTCACAGCTGCCGAGCGACCCGTTGGTGGCGGCGATGGTGGTCGCGCAGTTGCAACCTTCGGCGCCCGTGCCGCTGACCGCCCGCGATTGCGCCCGGCTCAGCTCGTGACGCGCTGCGGCTGGTGACGCGCCCCGCTCATGACGTCCTTCAGCTCGTGACGTCCTTCAGCTCGTGACGTCCTTGGTGGCGAAATTCGCCCAGGCAGCGCCGAGCAGCACTCCGACGTAGACGCCTTGCAACGCCACTCCGCGCAGCACGTTGCGCCACAGGATCGGATCACGGAACAGGTCGATGAAGGACAACCAGTACCGCGTCGGCAGGTAGGGCTGCAGGGCTCGTGAGGCGTCGATGGTGAGCAGCAGCGAGGACCCGATCAGGATCGCCAGCGCTCCCATGCTGGCCGACAGCGCCGAGTCGGTCACCGTCGACAGGAACAGCGCCACGGCGGCGACCCCAAGCATCGAGAACGCCACGTAAGCGATCGCGATCACGGTCCGGACGGTGATCTGGCCGGAGGTCAGGCTGCTGCCCGAGACGCTGGTGACCGCCGCTGTCACCGGCTGGTCGCCCAGCAGCAGCCGGCCGACGAAGTATCCGGTGCCGGCCACCACCACCACCGCCACCAGGACGAAGGCGAACACCGAGACCAGCTTGGCGACCAGCAGCCGGGTGCGTCCGACCGGTCGGATCAACAGGTAGCGCAACGTTCCGCTCTGGGCCTCGCCGGCGATGGTGTCACCGGCCACCACCGCCACCGCGACCGGCAGGAACAGCGGCAGCACGATGGCCAGCGCGGCCACCGCGAACAGCGAGCCGTTGGACAGCACCGCCGACAGGAACGCCGGTCCCTGGCCCGGACGTGGGCCGACCCCGGTGACCGCGAGGAGGATCGCCACGATGGTCGGCAGCGCGTCGAGCATGGCGATGGTCATCCAGGTGCGCGGGCGCCGGAACAGCTTGAGCAGCTCAATCCTGATCATCGGCCCTCCACCCGGTCACTGCCCACCCGGCCACTGCCCACCCGGCCACTTCCCACCCGGCCGCTCTCCACCCGGTCCGCGCTCGGTCCGGTCAGCTCCAGCACGGCCTGCTCAAGACTGCGGCGTTCTGGCCCCAGCTCGCGCACCCGGATGCCCTGTCCGACCAGCAGCGCGTTGAGAGTCGCCGGGTCGCCGCCGCGCACCAGCAGCGTCTCGCCGTCGCGGTGCTCGACCCGGCCGTCCAGCAGCGCCAGCGCCGCCGCGGCGTCGGGAGTCCGCACCAGCGTGCGCCCGGTCGGCGCCTGCAACTCCTCGAGCTGGGACTGCACGATCAGCCGTCCCCGGTCCAGCACCCCGACCCGGGTGCACAGCTGCTCCACTTCGGCCAGCAGGTGACTGGATAAAAAGATCGTGGTGCCGCCGGCATGCAGCCGCAGCAGCAGGTCCCGGATCTCGTGGATGCCCTGCGGATCAAGGCCGTTGGTGGGCTCGTCGAGCACCAGCAGCCGCGGTGTGCGCAGCAGCGCCGCCGCCAGGCCGAGCCGCTGCCGCATCCCCAGCGAGTACGCCTTGACCGGCCGCCTGCCGACCCCGCCAAGGCCCACCTGCTCCAGCGCCGCGCTCACCCGGTCGGCGCGGTCACCGGGCGCGCCGCGAGCGCGCCGCGAGCCGCTGCCGTCGAGCAGGCTCAGATTGGCCCGGCCGGACAGGTGGCCGTATGCGGCGGGTCCCTCGACCAGCGCTCCGACCTGATCCAGCACCCGGCCGCCGGCCGCCGGCATCGGCTGGCCGAGCACCTCGATGCGGCCCGAGGTGGCCATCACCAGGCCGAGCAGCATCCGCACGGTGGTGGTCTTGCCCGATCCGTTGGCGCCGAGAAAGCCGTAGATGTCACCGGCCCGGACGTCGAGGTCGACGGAGTCGACGGCGGTGAGCGAGCCGAACCGTTTGGTCAGGGCGTGCGTCCTGATCACCGGGCTCTGCGATCCGGTCATCAGCCCAGCCCAGGATGCTCGGGCAGCTCGGCGGCGGCCGTGGCCAGCGTCGACGCGGTCACGGTGCCGATCAGCAGCCACGCCGCGTCGGGTTGGGTGGGAGATGACAGCAGCAGATTGAGCGGGCCGATCGACAGGTTGAGCTGGGGCTTGCTCGGATCGGCGCCGGTGGCCTCGAGCAGATCCTGGCTCAGCGAGTAGGCGATCCGGCCGGGTAATGGCACCGCCACTAGCTCGGTCACCCCGCGGCCGTAGATTCCGACGCTGCCCAGTGCCGGGAGGCGCTCGTTGCGGTCCAGGCCGGCCAGCCGAGCCGGCGGCTCCACCCCGCCTCGTTGGTCGATGGCGGTGGCCAGGTCCCGGGACGCTCTGCTGGAGAGGTTGGCGTCGGCAGGCGGGGAGAACTTGGTGATCGCCGGTGACGGCTCGGCGGGGGAGAAGTCAAGGAAGGTGCTGGCCAATGCCAGGACGCCGGACTGCTTGCCCCGCACCTGGACCCGCAGCGGCAGCCCGGTCTCCTGGTGGGCCCAGACGTCGACATGGGCGATGCTGGTGACCGGCTGGCTCGGGGTGATCCGCAGGCCCGGCGCGCTGCGGCCGGCTACCCGGGTCGAGCCGATCCGGCTGGCTTCCTGGGGCAGTGCCTGGCTCAGCAGCCGGCGGCCGAGCTCGGGCGGTAGCAGGTCGGCAGTGGTGGGCAATCTGACGTCGGCAGTCACCGATGAGCCGGTCCGGTCCACTGTGTTGGACTCGTAGTTCCAGTTCCACTCGCCGTATCGGTCGTGATAGACGCCGGCTTCGCCGGCGAAGCTGATCGCGTCGACCCGCCAGTCCGAGCTGGAGCGGTGCCAGACCCGAAGTTGGGTGCGCCCGCCGAACAGGTCGGCCACCGAGCCGAACCGGTCGGTGGCCGGCAACGCCAGGCCGCCGGTGGACTCGGCGTAGCCGCTGTAGGGCCGCCCGGTCGAGGACTGGATCAGCCGCAGCAGCGCGGCAGCCGAGAGGTCGCTGCTCTTGGCGGGCAGCGCGGCCACCAACGACGGCAGCGCGGCCAGCACCGCGGTGGTTGCGAGCACGGCCAGCCAGCGCCGGACTGAGGTCATTCTTCACCGTACGTCAGCCTCGGGCCGGTGATCGAGTGATCAGTGGCGGTCATCAGGAGCGCTGACTGGGACGGACGCCATCGCTCAGGGCAGGCCGCTGGCCCGATTCCTAGCCGGAGATCGTCACCGCGACCGCGTGGGCCGGTATCGCAGGGCGACCGCTCCAGATCGGAACTCATGGCGGTCCACGAGCTCGAGTGCGATGCGCTCGCGCAGACCGGCGAGCAAGGTGGGCCCGTGTCCGGCGAGGACTGGCTGCACAACGAACTCGTACTCGTCGATCAGTCCCAGCTCTGCCAACGCCAGCGGGAGCGTCACGCCACCCACCCACAGGCCCTCGCCTGGCTCCTGCTTGAGCCGCTCAACCGCTTGCCTCAAGTCGCCTCGCACCAGCTCGGCATTCCAATCGACCCCGCTCAGTGTGCTCGACACGACGTACTTCTTCGCCCGGTGGATCGCCTCGGCGAACGGGATATCCCGCTCGCCCATCCATTCGGGCCACGTGCCCGTGGCAGGCTCCCGCCACGCCGACTCCATCATCTCGTAGGTCACGCGACCGAACAGGAGGGCATCGGCTCGGTCCATCGCAGCGGTCCAGTAGCGCATCGACTCCTCGTCCGGCGGGAGCCCTGCCTCGTGATGGCAGCAGCCGTCGAGCGTTACGTTGATCGAGTATCGAAGTGGTCGCATCTCATGCTCTCCCTGCATACGCGCCGTGCGTTCATACACCATTCAGATGACTGCCGGCTCCAGAACTCATCGGCGCCGCGAATCAGGCCAAGGGCCACGGACTTCGCCTACTGACCGCCACGCCCGTGGGTGGCCCGAGCGGCCGCGCAGCAGTGCTTGCTGAGCGGTGCGCTCGATGAAGGCTAACGCCGGTTAGCCGCTGTTCCTGGCGATGGGTGGCTTAAGAGTGGACGAGGTTGTCTAGGTCGGTGGGGCTACGTCTCACGGCCTGTTGATCCGCTGGTTGCGTCTGGGTGTCTGCTCGGCGTCCAGCCAGGCCGGGGGCACGAACCAGGGCACGCCGTCGAGCATGGTCACGCGCCAACCGTGGCTGTCGATCCGGTCATGGTGGTAGTCGCACAGCAGCACCAAATTGCTCAGATCGGTCTGGCCGCCCTTGGACCACGGAACCACGTGGTGCTTCTCGGTCCATTCTGGAGGAGCGGTGCAACCCGGGAACGCGCAGCCCTGATCCCGGGCGATCAGTGCCAGGGTCTGCTTCTCGGTGGCGCATCGCTGAGTCGTGCCGTAGTTCAGGACGCCGCCCTTGCTGCCATGCACCACCCAGGCGATGGAAGCCTGATCGGCAACCCGCAGCGCCTGATCAACCGTCACACGCTGGCCGAAGCTGGTCGTCGCCAGGCCGGTCCGAGACTCGAACTGCTCGGCGGTCATGGTGATCAGCACGGTTGCCGACACGCCCGCCGACCGGGGGAGTTCCGCTGACCGCAGCGCGATCTTCAACACCGACCGGAACGCGTCATGCATGCGCTGTCCGGCGGTGCGCTCGTCGCGCTCACCGCCGGCCGCCGGCTTCGGCGCCGCCAGCGAGTGCAACACGGCGTGCGCGAGCGCGGCGGTCTCGGAATCAAGGTCAGCGGTGAGCCGATGCATTCCCTCACCGTTGGGCACGCAGCTCAGGAACCGGCGCCGCTGCTGCCATCTCTCGTCGGCGAGGGTTCCGTCGGGAAGCAAGGTGTCCAGCAGTTGCTTGGCGATCCCGGCGAGGGTCGCGGCGTCGAAAAGCTCGGCCTGCTCGACCAGAAACGCCTCGGCCTTGGCCAGCTCGTCCACACACAGCTGGCCGTCGCGCAGCTTGCCGAGGCACCGGATGACCACCTCTGCCTGCTTGGCTGAAACCGCACCGTCGGCTCGGGCGGCCGCCAGCGCCGGCAGCAGCGGCGGGTTCACCTGCCCCGACAGCTGCACCCGTACCCCAAGCTCATGCGCCTGCCTGACCCGCGCGCCGCTCTCTGACGGCGCCAGATTCAGCAGCCCCGCCACGAACTGGCTGGCGCCGCGCAGCATGTGCCGAGCGGGGATGCCGCGCGCTTCAAGCTCGGGGATGGTGACGTTGTCGAAAGCCTCCGTTTTGCGGCGAAGCTTCTCCACGGTGCGAACCAGCCCCAGTAGTTGGCTCTCATCGAGTACCGACAGATCGGCGGTGGCTAATTCAGTGACGGCGGCCAGCGCGGCGTCGGCCTTGGCCAACACCTCAGTCGCCAACCCCGTCGTCATACCTGAAATCTAGACCAAGGGTACGACAGTACTCGTTGCCGCCTTGCTTTATTAACAAAGGCGAAAACGCCCAGCCGAAGCTCAGGCTGGGCGTGTTTTCGCCGAGCCCGTAGGGCTCGCTGCACTACCTAGGGGACGACCACCTACTAGGCAGGCGGCGGCGTCGGGTTCATGGTGGGAACGCTGACCTCGCCTGACTGGGCCTTGGGCATCACGATCCAGAGAATCGGGTAGAGAAGCACCTGGCAGCCGGGCAGCACCAGCAGGACGAGCAGGAACAGCAGCCGTGCAGGCCATGGCTCCAGGCCGATCCGGCGGCCGAGCCCTGCGCAGACGCCGCCGAGGATGCGCCCTTCGCTCGGGCGGGTGAGACCCTGTCGGCGGAACAGGTCGTGGATGGACCCCATGATGTTTTCGTTTCCCCTCGTTGATCGGCCGGGTGGCCCGCGCCGCTCGGTGCGGCTCGATGTGTCAAGCATCGGCCGAGAGGGGTTCCCAAGCATCGGGGTCGGCCCTGAGAATCACCCTCGACGTCGCGGTCGGCGAGTCAGGGTCCGAGCGAGGGTGATTACCGCCCCTCCTACGGGGCGCGCGGACGCGGTCAAGGGCCGCGGCAGGGTCAACTGCGACCTATCGCAGGAGTTCGCACACGCTAAGCCTGAACTCCTCGACGCTCTCGACCTTGATGGCCTCGCCCTGGGAGTCGCTGCCTGACCAGTGCATCACCTGGCCGGGTCTCAACTTCGCCAGCTGCTCCAGAGTGAACGTGACGCCAACGGCTGACGATGAGTCATCCGACGTCCAGCCGTACAACGTGTACTCAGTGGCTGGCCGTAGTCGGGCGAGCGGCGGGTCGGTTTTCCACCCGTCCGGCGGATTCGCCAGCGTCCATGACGTGAAGTCGGTGACTCGCTGCGGCGGTGTCCACGAGCCGAGATCTTGGGCATCAGCGCCGGAATCGTGATACAGCGACGCGCCATCGACGTAGTGGCTGCAAAGACGGAGGTGTCCGACGATGCGTCCATCGGCGTCGACTCCGACGCCAGCCACACCGTATGAGGGCACCGTGCATCCCGAAGTCAGCGAGGTCGCGACCAGTGCGATCACCAAGACGAGCCCTCGCCGCATACCGGTGAGGCTAGGGCCGGGACGGCTGGATAAGGCGTTAGCGACCGATCCGTGACATCACGATTCAACGCCCATACAGATGCTTCTCACTCGCTGACGGCGCCTGCTTGTGACCAGAGGCGAGCGGCATGTCGCAAGCGGCCGATCACCGACGCGCGCAACCTGGTGCTTGACGCCGCCGGAAGGCACGACCAGGCGGAGGTTCGGCAGAAGTGGCGCTTCGCGTCCTTCGCCGTGGACGGGCAGGAGTACACCCTCAGTCACCACCCCGATTACACGCCGCTGCTCAGGGACGCGTTCGCAGCGGCCCGTGACCGCGACGCCTGACCAGCCGCCTGGCGTCGCGGCGTCGGGCGGCTACCCGCCCGACCATCAAACGCGCGGTCGGACGTGGAAGATGTGCGAGGGCTGGTCCGGGGTGAGCCGCACGAAGTTGTGCTCGCCCCACTCGTAGTTGGCGCCGCTGAGCAGGTCGGCCACCAGGAAACCCTCGTCCAAGCCGACACCCAGTTCGGCCAGCCGCAGGTGCACCCAGCCTTCGCGGACCTGATGCGGGTCGGTCGAACAGCACACCAGGATCGTGTCGCCGGTGGCGGCGTCGCGCTTGGAGAAGACCAGGATGGCGTCGTTTTCGCTGTGGTGCATCCGCAGGTTGCGCAACTGGTGCAGCGACGGGTGCGCCCGGCGGATCTCGTTGAGCCGCTTGAGGAACGGCGCCAGCGACTCGCCGCGCTCGATCGCGCCTTGGAGGTCCCGGGGCCGCAGCTGGTACTTCTCCGAGTTCAGGTACTCCTCGCTGCCCGGGCGCACGGGGGTGTTCTCGTACAGCTCGTAGCCGGAGTACACGCCATAGGTCGGCGACATCATGGTGGCCAGCACGGCGCGGATCGCGAACGCCGACCGGCCGCCGTTGACCAGGAACTCATTGAGGATGTCGGGAGTGTTGGGAAAGAAGTTGGGACGCATGTAGTCGGCGGCGGCGACCAGTTCCTCGCCGTACTTGCCCAGCTCCCAGGCGGTGTTGCGCCAGGTGAAGTAGGTGTAGCTCTGGGTGAAGCCGACCCGGGCCAGCTCGTGCATCATCGCCGGCCTGGTGAAGGCCTCGGCGAGGAAGAGCACGTCCGGGTCCTTGGACTTGACGGAGCCGATCAGCCATTGCCAGAAGTTCAGCGGCTTGGTGTGCGGGTTGTCGACCCGGAAGATTTTCACTCCGCGCGAGACCCACAGCATCGTAATCCGCAGCACCTCGGCGGCCAGGCCGGCCGGGTCGTTGTCGAAGTTGAGCGGGTAGATGTCCTGGTACTTCTTCGGCGGGTTCTCGGCGTAGGCGATGGTGCCGTCGGGCAGGGTGGTGAACCACTCCGGGTGCTCGCTGACCCACGGGTGATCCGGCGCGCACTGCAACGCCAGATCCAGGGCCACCTCGAGGTTCAGCTCACGGGCGCGGGCCATGAACGCGGCGAAGTCGGCCTCGGTGCCCAGCTCGGGATGGATGGCGTCATGGCCGCCCTCGGCCGAGCCGATGGCCCACGGGGAGCCGGTGTCGGTCGGCTTGGCGTCCAGGGTGTTGTTCGGGCCCTTGCGGTTGACCCGGCCGATCGGGTGGATCGGCGGCAGGTAGACGACATCGAAGAGCAGGTCGGCGACGTAGTCCAGGTGCCGGGTGGCGTCGGCGAAGGTGCCGTGCCGCAGCGGGCGGGCCGGGTCGCCGGGGTCGTTGGCCAGCTCCGCGCCGATCGAGCGCGGGAAGAACTCGTACCACGCGCCGTAGAGCGCGCGTGGCCGGTCGACCCAGACGCTGTAGCGCGGTGAGCGGGTGATCAGCTCGCGCACCGGGTGGTTCTGCGCCAGAGCGCGTGCCTCGGCGCTCATCGCCCGGGTGATCCGCAGCGGCACGTCCACCTCGCTGCGGCGCAGGTCCGCGGCCACCGCGCGCGCCAGCTCGGCGTCGGAGGGGTCGGCGCCGGCGGTGATGATGTCGGCGCTGCCGGCCTTGCTGGCCGCCGCGCCCTTGCCGACGACCGTCTCCGGCTTGTCGCCGGCGGCCGGTTTGCCGCTCGCTGATCCGCCGGCCGCGGGAGTGCCAGCCGCAGGCGAGCCGGCCGTGTCGCCCGCTGGCGAGGAGGCCGCGGTCAACGCGTCGGCGACCCGCTGGAACAGCCGCGCGCCGATCTCCAGATCGTTGGCCAGCTCATCGGCGCTCTGACCGGCGTCGACCTTGACCTCGACGGCGTGGTACCAGGTGGCCAGCGGGTCGCCCCAGGCTTCGACGACGTACTGCCAGGAGCCGGTGCTGTCGGGCGTCACCTCGGCGCGCCACCGGTCCGAGCCGCCGCCGAGCGGGCGCATCCGGTGGAAACCGGCCTCGACGCCGGCGGGGGAGCGCCACACCACGGATGCGGCCACCGCGTCATGGCCCTCTCGGAAGACCGTCGCCTCGATGCCCACCGGCTCGCCGACCACCGCCCGTGAGGGCAGCTCGCCGTGCGCTATCACCGGATGTAATGAGTTGAGTCCTATGCGTCCGACCACGAGGCTCACCGTATCGTCCCCCGGCTGCTGACTCGTAATTGACCTGGCATCGGCCGTAAGCGCTACCACGTGCCGCTATCGTGTGGGGAATGAAGGCATTACGACGGCTGACTGTCCGCGCGGCGCTGCCCGCCCCGCTGGCCCCGCTGGGCGACATCGTGGCCAACCTGCGGTGGTCCTGGCATCCGGACTCCCTGGACCTGCTCGAGTCGGTCGACCCCGAGCTGTGGTCTGAGTGCAGGGGAGACCCCGCCCGGCTGCTGGGCGGCGTCAGCACCGATCGGCTGGCCGGCCTGGCCAAGGACCGCAAGTTCCTCCGGCGCCTGCAGGACGTCTCCGACGACCTGCGTGACTACCTTGAGCAGCCGCGCTGGTACCAGCGCCAGCAGGAGGCCCAGCCCGGCTCGCTGCCGAACTCGGTCGCCTACTTCTCGCCGGAGTTCGGGATCACCGAGGTGCTGCCGCAGTACTCCGGCGGCCTGGGCATCCTGGCCGGCGACCACCTCAAGGCAGCCTCGGACCTCGGCGCGCCGATCATCGGGGTGGGCCTGCTGTACCGGGCCGGCTACTTCTCCCAGTCGCTGTCGCGCGAGGGCTGGCAGCAGGAGCGCTACCCCTCGCTGGACCCGCAGGGCCTGCCGCTGACGCCGCTGCGCGACAGCGACGGCAACCCGGCCCGGGTGTCGCTCGAACTGCCCGAGGACCGGACGCTGCACGCCCAGATCTGGCTGGCCTCGGTCGGCCGGGTGCCGCTGCTGCTGCTGGACTCCGACGTCGAGGAGAACGACGCGGCCGCCCGCGGGGTGACCGACCGGCTCTACGGCGGCGGCCCCGAGCACCGGCTGCTGCAAGAGCTGCTGCTGGGCATCGGCGGCGTCCGGGCGCTGCGGTGCTTCTGCGCGATCACCGGCCACCCGGCGCCTGAGGTGTTCCACACCAACGAGGGGCA
This sequence comes from Jatrophihabitans sp., assembly GCA_036399055.1. NCBI lineage: Bacteria > Bacillati > Actinomycetota > Actinomycetes > Jatrophihabitantales > Jatrophihabitantaceae > Jatrophihabitans > Jatrophihabitans sp. The sequence goes on along the minus strand of DASWNX010000011.1, from coordinate 102,442 downwards.
CGCCGGCTTCCTGGGCATCGAGCGGATCAGCGAGCTCAGCGACGGCCCGGCCAAGTTGAGCTTCGACGAGGCGCTGACCGCCGTGCGGGCCGGCACGGTGTTCACCACCCACACCCCGGTCCCGGCCGGCATCGACCGCTTCGACCGCGACCTGGTGCGCGCCCACCTGAGCGAGGTGCCCGGCGTGCCGGTGGACCGGATCCTGGCGCTGGGCGCTGAGGAGGACCCGGCCAAGTTCAACATGGCCCACATGGGGCTTCGGCTGGGCCAGCGCGCCAACGGCGTCGCCCAGCTGCACGGCCGGGTGAGCCGGTCGATGTTCAACGACCTGTGGCCGGGCTTCGACGCCCAAGAGGTGCCGATCACCTCGATCACCAACGGCGTGCACGCCCCGACCTGGATGGCCCGGGAGTTCCTGGACCTCGCCGAGCGCACCGCCGGCTCCGACGACCTGGCCTCCGGCGACGGCTGGGATGCCATCGACCAGATATCGGACGTCGAGTTGTGGGAGCTCAAGCACGAGCTGCGCGAGCGGCTGGTGGGCGAGATCCGCCGCCGGATCAGGCAGTCCAGCATCGAGCGCGGCTTCTCCGGCGTCGAGCTGTCCTGGATCGCGACCGCCTTCGACCCGGACGTGCTGACCATCGGCTTCGCCCGCCGGGTTCCTAGTTACAAGCGGCTGACCCTGATGCTGCGCGACCCGGCCCGGCTGAAGAAGCTGCTGACCGACCCTGAGCGTCCCGTGCAGATCGTGGTGGCCGGCAAGTCGCACCCGGCCGACGACGGCGGCAAGGAGCTGATCGCCCAGCTCGTCCGGTTCACCGACGACCCCGAGGTGCGCGGCCGGATCGCCTTCCTGCCCGACTACGACATCGGTATGGCCCGCTACCTGTACTGGGGCAGCGACGTCTGGCTGAACAACCCGTTGCGCCCGCTGGAGGCCTGTGGCACGTCCGGCATGAAGGCGGCCCTGAACGGCGGGCTGAACCTGTCGATCAAGGACGGCTGGTGGGACGAGTGGTGTGAGGACGGCAAGAACGGCTGGGAGATCCCGTCGGCCAACGACTCACTCGCCGGCACCACCGATGACCACCGCGACGCGGTCGAGGCGGCCGGGCTGTATGACCTGATCGAGCACCAGGTGGCGCAGCGGTTCTACACCCGCGACGCCCGGGGCATCCCGGCGCAGTGGGTGGCGATGGTGCGCTACACGCTGAAGTCGCTGGGCCCGAAGGTGGTCGCGACCCGGATGGTGCGCGACTACATCCACCGGCTCTACGCCCCGGCGGGGCAGTCCGCGGCGCTGCTGACAGTCGATGACTTCCGCGCCGCCAAGGACCTGGCCGCCTGGAAGAGCTGGGTGGCCGGCGCCTGGAAGGACGTGGCGGTGCGCCACGTGGAGTCCCTGGTCGAGGGTGACCCCAGTCTGGGCGGCTTCTTGCAGCTGCGCGCCGAGGTGGCGCTGTCGGGCCTGACCGCCGGCGACGTCGAGGTGCAGGCGGTCTACGGCCCGGTGGACTCCGACAACCGGCTGACCTCCTTCGAGCTGCTGTCGCTGACGCTGGCCGACGAGCGCGACGCCACCGGGTTCTTCACCGGCGACATCCCGCTGAAGAAGGCCGGCCCGTTCGGCTACACCGTGCGGGTGCTGCCCAAGCATCCGCTGCTGGCCAACCTCGCCGAGACCGGCCTGGTCGCCACCGCCACCCAGGTTTAGCGTTGCGGGCACAGGGTAATCGGGCACAGGGTAATCGGGCACAGGGTAATCAGGCACGGGGTAATCAGGCACGGGGGTGGCGCGATGCGGGTGCTGGTGACCGGAGCCCGGGGCAAAGTCGGCCGGGCCGCCGTCGCCGAGCTGGCCGCCGCCGGGCATGACGTGCTGTGCACCGACCTCGGCGCGCCGACCTACGAGCGCGCCGAGCCGGACATGCCGCCCTACGTGCGGGCTGACCTGACCGACGCCGGAGCTGCGTTTCAGCTGGTGCGCGGGATGGACGCGGTGCTGCACTGCGCGGCCATTCCCGAGCCCACCCAGGACATCGCGCACGCGGTGTTCGCCAACAACCTGCTGGCCGCGTTCAACGTCATCGAGGCCTGCGTCCGGTTCGGGGTGTCGCGGCTGGTGAACCTGTCGTCGGAGACGGTGCCCGGCATGATCTTCGCCGAGCGGCCGTTCGAGCCGTCCTACTTCCCGATCGACGAAGAGCATCCGGTGCAGCCGCAAGACCCCTACGCCCTCGGCAAGCTGTTCGGCGAGCAGCTATGCACGGCGGCGACGCAGCGCTCGGACCTGTGCTGCGTCTCGATCCGGCCGACCTGGGTGCAGGACGCGGGATCGTATGCGCGCAATCTGGGGCCGATGGTGGCCGCCGCCTTCGCCGGCGCTCCGGAGCCGACGGTGAACGGCTGGTCCTACATCGACGCCTACGACCTGGCGATTGCCTTGCGCCTTGCTGTCGAGTCAGATCTGCCGGGGCATGAGGTGTTCTACATCTGCTCGCCGGACGCGGCCGGGGTTTCCGACACCGTCGCCGCGTTGCGCGCGCAGTATGGCGACCGGGTGCAGTACCGGGACTTCGCGCGGCCCGACGCCAGCGGCACCTCGGCAGCGAAGGCGCAGCGGATGCTGGGCTGGCAGCCCACCCGCGGCTGGCGCGACTACCTCACCGAGGACGGCCAGCCGTTACCGGGACAGCAGCGGGACCAGTAGCTCGGCGTCGGTCAGGGCGCCGTGGTACCCGACGAGCTGCGCGTTGCGGGACGCGACTTTGCGGCGCACCACCGCCAGCTCTGACACCGACACCGCGACCAGGTCACCGATCCTGCTGCGCGCCGGCTCGCTGACGCTCGGACCGAACCAGCCCCGCTCTATCGCCTCATCCCTTGTCAGCAGCGCCATCCCGTGCCCGACCAGCTCGGCCCAGCGCGAGCGCACGCTGTCGAGTTGACCCGGCGCGACGTGCAGGTAACGCACCCGGGGCTCGCCCCCGAGCAACTCCACACCGTCGGAAAGCGATGGCTCGCTGTCGTAATCGATCTTGGCCTGCTCGGGGACGTCGAGCATGCCGTGGTCGGCGGTGACCAGCAGCCGGACGCCCGGCGGCAGTCGCTCGGCGAGCAGCTGGGCTGCCTTGTCGATCAGCTCCAGCTGGAGCCGCCACGCCTCGGAGTGGCAGCCGTGCACGTGCCCGATCAGGTCCAGCTCGGAGTTGTAGCAGTAGATCAACCCGCGCCGGGCTCTGGCTACGCTCGCGACCGCGGTCGCGGTGTCGGCGGCGGTGAACGCCGGGACGTAGCGCGCGCCACGCAGCGCCGCCCGGGTCAATCCGCTGTGGCCGAACGCGGGCGCGGACACCACCGACGCGCTGACCCCGGCCGCCTCGGCTCGTTCGAAGGCGGTGGCCACCGGCTGGACCTGTTCGGGCGGCTGCTCATCGCTCAGATCGGCGCCGGAGTAGACGCCGCGCCAGGTGAGCCAATTGACCGGTTCGCCCACTCCGTCGGCTCGGGTGGTGTAACCGGTGATGCCGTGCTGGCCTGGCGGGACGCCGGTGCCGAGCGAGGTGATGCTGACCGCGGTGGTGGTCGGGAAACCTGCCGTCAGCTGGCGGGCCGCCAGGCTCGACAGGAACGGGGCGTGCCGGGCGTGCTCGCTCAGCAGCTGCCACCCCAGGCCGTCCACCAGCAGCACCACGACGCACTCGGCCGGCTCGATCTCCAGCGTGTTCGGCTCGCCGTCCACTCCCAGGGCTGCCAGGGCTGACGGCAGCACGTCAGACAGCGAGGATTTGCCGTAGTCGACGATGCCGGCCAGCGGTGGCGATGCGGTGCTCATCGACTCATCCTGCCCGAGCCACGCGTGAGCCGCCTCGAAGACCGTGGGCAGGTCGGCGTCGATCGGTTCTGGCGCACGGCCGGGACCATACTTGTCGAGGACGGCTGGCCCGCGCCGACCTAGGCATGCACGAGCCCGGCACGGGCTACTTCTAGACGATCAAGCCAGAGGGACAAGGAGCCTGCCATGAAGTACGTGATCCTGATCCACAGCAACCCCGACCCGTGGGGACACCCGACGTCGGCCTACACCGCCGAGGGACGGGCGGTCCCGAAGGAGCAGCACGAGGAGATGGACCGGCAGTTCGACGCGTTGCTGGCTGAGCTGTCGGCGTCGGGGGAGTTCGTCAGCGCCGAGGCGCTGGGCGACCCCGCCTCGTCCACCGTCTACACCTGGAGTCCCGAGGCTCGCCTGGCCACCGACGGCCCCTACGCGGAGTCAAAGGAGCAGCTGGCCGGCTTCTTCCTCATCGACTGCCAGTCTCGCGAGCGCGCCGAGGAGGTGGCCGCGCAGTTCGCCGGCCCGGGCAGCACCGTGGAGCTCAGGCCGGTGATGTGGCCCGGCGGCGAGGACCAGTAAACGACCGGTAAGGCGACCAGTGAGACTTCCGGTAAGGCGACCGGTGAGACGGCCAGACGAGCGACCGGTGACAGGCGATCAATGACAAGCGAGCGGCAGGAACCCGACGGCGCGCGGCAGCTAGAGCAGCTGTGGCGCGACTGCGCGCCGCGGGTGCTGGCCGCGCTGGTGCGCCGCTACGGCGACTTCGACACCGCCGAGGACGCCCTGCAGGAGGCACTGCTGGCCGCCTCAAGGCAGTGGCCGAGCCAGGGCCTGCCGAGCGACCCGACCGCCTGGCTGATCACCGTGGCCTCCCGGCGGCTGGTCGACCAGTGGCGCGCGGACCGGTCCAGAGTCGAGCGGGAGCGGCTGGTCGCCAGCCGGACGCCGCCGGAGCGGTTCCTCGCCCCGGCGGCCGACAGCACCGCCGCCGTCAGCGCCGGAGCGGTGGACGACTCGGTGGCCCTGTTGCTGCTGTGCTGCCACCCGGCGCTGCCCCGGCCGGCGCAGGTGGCCCTGACGCTGCGTGCCGTCGGCGGCCTGAGCACCGCGCAAATCGCCCGGGCGTTCCTGACGCCCGAGCCGACGATGGCCCAGCGGATCAGCCGGGCCAAGGCCAAGCTCCGGCAGGTCGGCGCACGGTTCACCGCACCCGCCGCGCGCGAGCTGCCCGCCCGAGTCGCGGCCGCCGCGCAGGTGCTGTACCTGATCTTCACCGAGGGCCACACCAGCACCGCCGGCGCCGGCCTGTACGACGTCAGCCTCAGCGACGAGGCGATCAGGCTGGCCCGGCAACTGCACCGGCGCCTGCCCGAGGCCGGCGAGGTCAGCGGGCTGCTGGCGCTGATGCTGCTGACCGACGCCAGGCGGGCTGCCCGGATCAGCGCCGACGGGGCACTCGTGCCGCTGGCCGAGCAGGACCGCACGCTGTGGGACCAGGCGCGTATCCGCGAGGGCGTTGCGTTGATCGAGGCCGCGCTGCCGGCCGGGCCAGTGGGGGAGTACCAACTGCAAGCGGCGATCAGCGCCGTGCACGCCGAGGCGGCCCGCGCCGAGGAGACCGACTGGGCCCAGATCCAGACGCTGTACCGGATGCTGGGCGATCTGGCGCCCAGCCCGGTCGTCACCCTCAATCACGCCGTCGCCCTGGCCATGGTGGACGGGCCCGCGGCCGGCCTGCGGATGCTGGACCCGCTGCTGGAGGACAACCGGCTGCGCCGCTGGCACCGCCTCCACGCCGTCCGCGCCCACCTGCTCGAGCTGGACGGCCACGGCGAGCAAGCCCGGGACGCCTACGCCGCCGCCGGACGGCTGTCCACCAGCATTCCCGAGCAGCGCTACCTCAACGCCGCCGCGGCACGACTTGCCAGCGATCTGGACAGCACCCGATCCTGAGATGACACCCGATCGCACAACAGCGAGCACAGCACTGAACGAAAGGACGCCATGTCGAACTCGATCAGGCTCAGCTCAATCGCGCTGGACTGCCCGGACGCCGGTGAGCTCGCCGCCTTCTACGCCGACATCACCGACGGCGAGGTCGTCTTCGTCAGCGCCGAGTGGGCGACCGTCGACGGCCCGGGCGGGCGGATCGACTTTCAGACCGCTCCCGGCTACACCCCGCCCACCTGGCCCCACCCGGCGTCGCAGATGCAGGCGCATCTGGATTTCTACGTCGATGACCTGGCCGCGACCGAGGCGCGGGTGCTGGCAGCGGGCGCGACAAGGTTCGCCGACCAACCCAACGCCGATCATTGCCTGGTCTTCGCCGACCCGGTCGGGCACCCGTTCTGCCTGACCACATGGGACACCGTGCCGTCCTGAGCCGGCTGGCTCAGACCCGGGTCAGGATCACCACGGGAATGACCCGCCCAGCCTGCTGCTGGTGCTCGGTGAAGAACGGGTAGTGCTGGGTGAGCAGGCGCCACAACCGCTCCCGCTCCGCGCCCTCGGCGGTGCTGGCCACCGCCTCGTAGGTCTGGTCGCCGACCTCGACGGTGACGTGAGGATCGGCCACCAGGTTGAGGTACCAGTCCGGATGCCTGGCCGCGCCCATGTTGGAGGCGATGACCAGCAGCCGGTCACCGTCGGGATGAAACATCATCGGCGTGGTGCGGCGCTGGCCGGTCCTCGCCCCGACCGTGGTCAGCAGCAGCAGCCGATCGCGGTGCATGCCCTCGACCTCGCCGCCGGCCCGAAACTGCTCGACCACTCGACGGTTGATCTCCTTGATGTCCACGCTTGCCCCTTGCTGCCTGATAGCGCCAGTGTTGGGCCGTCGCCGATCATCCCCGGGCCGGCGCCTGCAAGGCAATCCCGGGTCGTCCCTTCACCACCTCGCGCGGTTGTTGGATAATTCCGGGTGTGAGAGGGCGAGGCTTCGAGAACATGGCCACGGTGCTGGTCAACCCTGACGTGCTGGGCGACTTCGAACTCGATCTGATGTCACAGGACTTCCGGGTGTGGATCGTGCACACCACCACGACGTTCCCCGACGCGCCGCGGGCGGCGATGCAGATCCGTCGCGCCCTGATCGACTGGAGCCAAGGAAGGTGGAGCGTGGCGGCCGACTGGACCGTCGTCTGGATCACCTTCGGCGAGAGCTGGTTGGACGGCGACAACCCGATCCCGTGGCCGGCGCATTCGGCGCTGTGGAAGAAGCTGGCCGAGTACTCCGACGACGTCCGCTACAACCTGGGACTCGGCGGCATGCCGAGACTCGGGGTGCCTCGCGAATCTCGTTAGCCGGCAGGAAGGCGGCGTCGGGGGAGCCGTTAGATCATCAGCGCCGTCAGATCATCAGCGCCGTCAGATCATCAGGGCCGCGCCGTCGTTGGCCAGCGCGTCGGCGCGCTCGTTGCCGAAGTCTCCTGAATGCCCCTTGACCCAGCGCCAGTCGACCGCGTGCCGGACCGACACCTCGTCCAGCGAGCGCCACAGGTCGGCGTTCTTGACCGGCTGCTTGGCCGAGTTCTGCCAGCCGTTGCGCTTCCAGCCGTGGATCCAGCGGGTGATGCCATCGAGGACGTACCTGCTGTCGGTGTAGAGCACCACGGCGCACGGCCTGGTGAGGGCGCTCAACGCCTGGATGGCGGCCATCAGCTCCATCCGCTGATTGGTGGTCTGCGGCTCGCCGCCGAACAGCTCCTTGGAATGCTCGCCGATGCTGAGCCATGCGCCCCAACCACCCGGCCCCGGGTTGCCCTTGCAGGACCCGTCGGTGTAAATCACCACTGGCGGCTGGTCGGGCTCGGCTGGCGGCGCCACGCTGGGCAGGTCGGCACTCACCTGCAGCACGGTACCGGCGAACGACGGATCTCTGGCGGAGGCAGGTCATGGCAAAGCTGCTGTACTCGGCGTCGATGTCGCTGGACGGTTTCATCGCCGGTCCAGGCGGCGACATGTCGTGGCTGACCGGGCACCTCGGGCCCAACCCGATCGCGGACGAGCTGATCGGCCAGATCGGCGCCCTGCTGATCGGCAACCGCACTTATCGCGGCGACGATCCGAACCGGGGCACTGACAAGGAGGGCGCGTTCGGCGGCCGGTGGTCTGGACCGCAGTTCGTGCTCAGCCACCACGCTCGGCACACCTCGGCGCCCGGCGTGGTCTTCCTCGATGACCTCCACGCCGCCGTCGCCGAGGCCAAGGCCGCCGCCGGTGAGAGATACGTCAACATCCTCGGCGCCAGTGTCGCCCGGCAGTGCCTGCAGGCCGGGCTGCTGGACGAGATCCTGGTCTTCATCGTCCCAACGCTGCTCGGCGACGGCGTGCGGCTGCTCGATCAGCCCGGCGGGGTCGACGTCCTGCTCGAACACCTCAGCGTGCACCCGCTGCCGCACGCCACCGGCCTCTGGTTCGGCGTTCGCAGGTGATCCGAGCCTGCTCAACCTAGGGGCCGGCCTCGGTGGTCTCCGCGGAAGAGGCGCCCGATCACCAGCGTCACGAGCAGGTAGAGCGCCGGCACGAGCGGCCAGAGGAACCAGCCGAGCATGCTGAAGGCGTCAAGCCGGTCGACGTTGAGCAGTTGCCAGCCGATCCCGGCCGGCATCCAGCCCCAGAGCAAGAGCCAGACGGTGCGCCGCCACGGCTCTGGCATCTGGGGCTGGTCACCTGGTGAGGGGAATCGCCCGGCTACTTCGTATCGCCGTCGGTGGCATCGCCCTTGGGCCCGGCGCGCAGCACCCCGGCCCCGTGGTCGCGGCGGACGCCCGCGCCCAGGCCGCCGGTGAGCCGGCTGGCCCCGCCTGAGGCCATGGCGACATGTCGAGCCGACAGCGGCTTGGCGATGCTCTCCAGGGATTGCCGCTCGGCGTTGACGCCGTAGATGAAAGCGGTCAGACCACCGAGGAACATCAGGACGGCGCCGATCGTGTACCCCCAGAACAGCGGGTCGCGATCGAGCACGTCCCCGGTGCCCGCGGCGTCGATGAGCTTGCCGAACAGGAACGGCGCGATCACACCGCCGAAGAACTGCGACACCGCGAAGAACAGTGAGATGGCTTTGGCCCGCACTTCCAAGGGGAAGATCTCGCTGACCGTCAGGTACGCAGAGGATGCCGCCGCCGAGGCGATGAAGAAGATGACGCACCACAGGATGGTCTGGGTGGTCGCGTTGAGCGAGCCGTTCTTGAACAGCCAGCCGGTGATGAACAACAGGATGGCCGAGGAGCAGTACGTGCTGCCGATCATGATCCGTCGGCCGACGGTGTCGAACAGCTTGCCCAGCAGCAACGGGCCCAGCAGGTTTCCGACCGCGAACGGGAAGATGAAGTAGCCGACCGCGCCACCGCTGATGCCGTAGAACTTGCCCAGGATCAGGGCGAAGGTGAAGAAGATCGCGTTGTACAGGAAGGACTGGGTGACCATCAGCATGAAGCCCAGGAACGCCCGGCTCGGGTATTCCCGAACGATGAGCTGGGCGAGTGTCTTGTAACCCGGCTCCTCACGTTGCTCGACCAGCAAGGCGTCGGACGGGTCGACCGGCGCCAGCGTGACGCCTCCGGCTTTGATGTCGCCTTCGATGCCGTCGACGATCCGCTCGGCCTCCTCGGACTGACCGTGGGTGAGCAGCCATCTAGGGCTCTCCGGGATATGCCTGCGCAAGCCCCAGACCGCGATGCCGATCAGCGGTCCGATGAGCAGGCCGAGCCGCCACCCGAGGTTGACGTCGAAGAGGTCGGGGTTGAGGAAGGCGATGTTGGCCGCGGCGCCGATCATCGCGCCGAGCCAGTAGGTTCCGTTGATGGCCAGGTCGACCCGGCCGCGGTAATCGGCCGGGATCAACTCGTCGATCGCGGAGTTGATCGCCGCGTACTCGCCGCCGATACCCAGTCCGGCGATGAACCGGGTGGCGATGAAGAAGAGGAAGTTGAACGAGAAGGCCGTGAGCAGGTTGCCGATCAGGTAGACGCCGAGGGTGATGATGAACAGCTTGCGACGTCCGAGCTTGTCGGCGAGCCGTCCGAAATAGAGGGCGCCCACCACCTCTCCAAGCAGGTAGATCGACGCGGCGAGGCCGATCTGGCCGGCGGTGAAATGCAGGGTCCCCTCTTCGGTCAGCCGTTCGCCGATCGCGCCGGCCACGGTGATCTCGATGCCGTCGAGCACCCAGGTGATCCCCAGCGCGATGACGACCCGCCAATGGAACTTCGACCAGGGCAGTCGATCCATGCGGGCAGGGACAAGACTTTGGATGGGTTGGGCGACTGCGCCTGGCACCGTCACGACCTCGGCCTCCTGACGTGTTAATGCGGAGTGAAGTCGCTCTCGGTTCTCAGATGATCACTCCTATTCGTAGGTACCACCGCCCGCTTGCTCCGTCAAGCAGGCTCACAGGTGTTGCCTGGCGGCTACTCCTGGTGCTGGGGGCCGGCGATGTTGACCAGCCAGCTGACGCCGAACTTGTCCACGCACATGCCGAAGGTGTCGCCCCAGGGCGCCTGGTCGAGCGGGGCCGTCACTATCCCGGTGGAGGACAGTTTCTCCCAGTAGCCCCGAAGCGCGGACTCGTCCTCGCTGTCGCCGCTCAGCGACACCGCGAAGTTCGTGCCCGGCGTGTAGGGCATGACGTTGGGCGTGTCGGCGGCCATCAGCACCAGCCCCTGCTCGGTGACCAGCATCGAGTGCATGATCTTGTCGTGCTCGGTGGGGTCGTCGCTGACCTGGAGCTCGGCGAAGGTGCTGCGGGTCAGCTCGCCTCCGAACACCGACTGGTAGAAGTCCATGGCGTCCCTGGCGGTGTCGCGGAAGTTCAGGTAAGGGTTCAGCCGGGTGGTCATGAGTCGTTCCTTCCCTCGTGACGGCGCCCCGCCGGACGACGCCCGGCGGGCACCTCATTCTGGCCTCTGAAGTCCTCGTCTCGGAAGAGGCGCCGCACCCGGCAGGCCGGTGTGCCTGCGCGGTGCGCGGCCGGCGCGCCGGCGCGATCGGCGTCCACGCGGCCCGCGGTGCCCCCGCGATGCGGCGAGGACCGCGGGGCGAGGGGAGCGGACTCGGGGGCGGCTGCCGACGGCGTCTCCACGGCCGTGCGCCACCGCCACCGCTGCCGCCACCGCCGCCAATGGGTCTTCGTACGGCTGGAACGGCGCATCGACGCCCTGGCGCCGGCAGCGCAGCGCGCAGCCGGATCGCGCGCATCGGACTCGTCATCCTCATTTGGGGTTTGAATGTCATTCGTATGATGTATATGCTTGCGCAGCCTTCTGTGACAGCTCGGCTCACCGGACGTCGGTGAAGTGCTCGGCAACCTGCGGGTCGCCGGGCCATGTCACCGGTCGCTGAGTGCTGACGCCAGGCAGCTTCGGCCCTATGTTAAGCCAGAGTTACACTGCTCAACTTTTAGCGCCACCGCTTCTGACGTGCCACGTCACACCCTCCATACCGCCCCGTCCGCCCGGCCGCTCTCGTTGGAGTCATACGAATGACTAGTACGATGATGTTCAGCTCATTCACAGTGGACGACAAGACCCGTGAGTCCCTCAGTGAGGACCTCGCCGAGCGTCTGCACGGGCAGCCGCTGGATTCGGACCGGCACGAGTCAATCCTCGCGGGCGTCGGATCACACGTGCTGCAGCAGGTCCTCGACGACCACATCCTCACTCACCTGGCGCAGTTCGTGAGCAATCGCGAGCGGGTTCTACTGCTGCGCAACCTTCCGGTGCAGCAACTTCCGCCCACGCCGGTCGAGGGTTACGCCGACGAGCCCGCCCTGGCGATGACGAACGCGATGCACCTGGGCCTGGTCCGGCTGTGCGGTCTCACCCCGTACTCGGTGCCCTATGAGAATGACGGCCGGCTGATGCGCAACGTGGTGCCCAATCCGCAAGCCGCAGCCTCCACCAGCTCATGGGGTTCGGACACCGACTTCTCCTGGCACACCGACAACCCGCACCTGCCGTTTGGCTTCAGCGGGGTTGACCCCCGTGCCTTCATCCCCCGTTACCTCAGCTTTTTCGCGATGCGCAACGAGGAGGCAGTGCCCACCGATGTCGTGTCGATCGACGCCGCGGTGGACCTGATGGATCCCCTGGCGCTGCAGGTGCTCGGCGAGCCGGGCTTCACCGTGGGCGCCCCGGCGTCCAACGACAGGTTCCAGACCCAGCCGCTGGCGCCGCATCCGCTGGTCGAGATCTCAGGCGCGGACCGCAGGGTCAGGTATGACCCTGGAACCGTCACAGCGTCGAACCCGCGCTGTGAGGCGGCACTGGCCCAGTGGCGCCAGGCGCTGGACAGCCTCACCGGAGAAGAGCTGGTGCTCGGCCCCGGGGACTTCCTGATCTTCGACAACTACCGGATCCTGCACCGCCGTCGCGCGTTCGAGCCCGGGCCGGTGACCCAGGCCCGCTGGCTGCGGCGCTGCTACGCCAGTTGAGCGCTGCCCTTTCTCCCCGATCTCACAAGATCAGAAAGCATAGAGGTTCTCGATGTTCAGGATTGCAGTAGTCGGCGGTCGCCCCGCCCCGATCGCCGGCGCCAAGGAGCTTGGCATCGACGTGGTGCTGGTGCACGAGCCCGGCAAGTATCACCCGAGCATCGCCGCGCACTGCGAGCAGATCGTGCATGCCAGCGTCGAGGATTCTGCCGAGATTCTCCAGGTGTTGCGGCCGCTGCACGCCAAGCGGCCATTCGACCGGGTGATGACGACGGCGGAGATCGCCGCGGTGTCCACCGGACAGGTGGTCGACACGCTGGGATTGCCAGGCGTGGGCGAGGCGACGGCGTTGGCTCTGAAGGACAAGTCGCTGACCCGCCAGTGCCTTGACCAGCGCGGACTGAGCCCGGTGCGGTTCGCCGTGCTGGAAAGCGCTGAGCAGGCGGCGGACTTCTACGACAAGGTCGGTGGCCGGATCGTCATCAAACCGATCGACGGCGCCGCCAGCCTGCGGATCAACCTGGTCGACAGCGCCGCTGCCGCCGCTGAGGTGTTCACCAGCCTGCTCGCCGAAGGAGTGCTGAACCCGATCGCGGAGGAGTACCTGGACGGCCCGGTCGTCAGCGTCGACTCCATCTCCTTCAACGGCCGGCATGTCCCGATCGGCTACTCCGAGTACCGCATGAACGATCGATTCGTCGAATGGGAGGTGAGCACGCCCAGCAGGGTCGCGCTGCCTTACCTGGACCAGCTGCGCACGCTCACCCCGCAGTTGCTCGACGCGGTGGGACTCACCGAGGGCCCGTCGCACAGTGAGTTCGTGCTCACCGAATCCGGCCCCCGGGTGCTGGAGTCCCACGCCAGACTGGCCGGCAGCGGAGCGCCGGAACTGGTGCGCCGGGCATTCGGTTATGACCTGAACCGGATGATGATGACCGTTCCACTGCAGATCGATCCGCTGCCGGAGTCGTCTCCGGATCCCATCGCCGGAGCGGCAGTCCGGTTCTTCACGCCGATGGCCGGCAAGATCGAGCGGATCGACATCGCCGAGGACATCCAGTCGATTGTCCGGCGGTTGCCCGTCGGGGTGACACCCGACGTGTTCCTGCCCTTCCTCGACGAGTTCCGCGACATGGAGATCGCGGCGGCGGTCACCAAGAACGTCGGTGACGAGGTGCCGCCGCTGCTGACCGTCGCCGACTGCGTGAGCGGTTATGTCATCGCCACCGGCCGGGACCGTGAGGACGCGGTGCGCCGCTGCGACGAGGTCAACGACAAGATCCGGATCGAGACGTCGTGACGTCGCACCCCACCCCGCCGCGCCTGAGCGCGGTGGTGACCGGCGCCAGCACCGGCATCGGCCGGGCGACCGCCAGACGGTTGGCCGAAGCCGGTTACCGCGTGGTGGTGGCAGCCCGGAGGCTGGAGCTGCTGAGAGCGCTTGCCGATGAGATCGGGGGGACCGCGGTCCACCTGGACGTCACCGACGCCAAGTCGGTGGCGGCGCTGGCCGAGCAGGTCGACGCCTGCGATGTGCTGGTCAACTGCGCCGGAGGCGCGGTGGACGCGCGATCGGTGACCGAGGCCGAGCCTGCTGACTGGGCTCGCAGCTATGACATCAACGTGCTGGGAACCCTGCGCGTCATCCAGGCGCTGCTGCCGGCGCTGAGCCGCAGCGCCAGCGCGTCCATCGTCACCGTGACCTCGACCGCGGCTCTGGCCGGTTACCCGACCGGCGGCAGCTACAGCGCGGCTAAGCATGCCGAGCGAGCCTTGATGGAGACCCTGCGCCAGGAGCTGTGCGGCCAGCCGCTCAGGGTCATCGAGATCGCGCCCGGCATGGTGATGACCGAGGAGTTCGCGCTCAACAGGTTCGGCGGTGACCAGCAGCGCGCCGAGGCGGTGTATGCCGGCGTCGACCGGCCGCTGCTGGCCTGTGACATCGCCGAATGCATCCTCAGCTGCCTTGCGCTACCGGCTCATGTCAACGTCGACCGCCTCATCGTCCGCCCTCTCGCGCAAGCGGCCCAACACCTGGTAGCGCGAGGCCCCATCTTCGCCAGCACGTGACCCCCTGCCGTCAAAGCACGTTCCGCACTCCTCCGGAGGACCGCATCGATGAAGCTTCACCGCGAGAGAATCGCCCCGCAGATGTTCCAGTACGCCGATTTCGACGACCGCGGCAACGTCCGCTGGATGTCCTACCTGATGTACTACCACCGGGCGAACTACCGCTCTCGGGCCATCAACACCGACGCGGGCGGATTTCGCTACTCCCACAACGGCAAGGGTGAGATCGCCTCGGTGGGGGAGCGGATCCCTGACGGACCGGTGAACATCCTGTCCGGCACCTCTTCGGCGCTCGGGGTGGGCGCCACCGGTGATGACAAGACCCTGCCCTCCCGCCTCTGGAGCGAGCACGCCCCCAGCAACCCGTGGCTCAACATGGCCGGGCGAAGCTACTCCGCCACGCAGGAGTTGTTGCTGTTCATGTTCCACCGGCACCTGCTGCCCCAGGTCGACAACGTGGTGATCCTCTCCGGGTTCAACGAGCTGGCCACCAGCCGACTGCCCGCGGAGCTACGCGGAGACCACGGGGGCTTCTTCTTCTGCGGGGAGTTCTTCGACGCGATGGAAGGAGTGAAGGCACAGCATCGCAAAGCCAACGCCAAGCTGAAGGGAAACGTCAAGGTCGACCCGGTCGTGGTGACCGACACCGCCCCGCACGTGCTCTCGACGTTCATCGAGCGCGCGGTCGCCGACACCGAACGCAATCTGGCCAACTGGAAGCTGCTCACCGCCCCGCACGGCAGCCGCGTCAGCTATGTGCTTCAACCGATGTCCTACTGGGTGCGCGATGAGCCTTCAGCGGAGGAGAAGTTGCTCTTCGACGAGACCGACCGGATCTCGAAGATGGGCACCTGGGAGCAGCTCTACGGAGAGGTCTCCACCCCGCAGGCCCACCGGGATTACGCCGCGGCGCTGGCCGCGGCCTGCGAGCGGCAGTCGGTCGAGTTCGTCGATCTCAACGGGTTGATGGCCTCGGCGCTGACGCCCGACACGTGGGCCTATGTGGACCGGGCCCACTACACCGACCTCGGCCACGACATCGTCGCCCGCCTGTTGGCCGAGTCACTGTCACTGAAGTAACCCACTCCTGCCCGGTGAGGGCGCCGACACCACCGAGAGGTTGACCTCGACATGAGCATCCTGAAGAGAATCCTGGCTCGCTTCGGAAAGAAGAAGCCCAAGAATGACGCCTCGATCTATCCCATGTTCTGAGCTGAACCATCCAGCGTGCCGCCAGAGCGCAGCGGCGGCGTGCCAGAGAAGATCAGGAAAGTGAACCCATGACACTGACGGATCAGCCGGCCCGAATCCAGCCCTCGACCGCCTCTGCCTCTGCCGCCGATCCCTCGCGGATGATCCTGGCCGCGCTGTCGGACCCCGAACGCGACTACGCGCCGGGGTTGGCCGACGACGTGCGCGCTGAGATCTCGCGTGTTCAGCAGCGCGGCGACAAGCGCGGCGTCGACGAGCTCTGCGAGCAGGCCCGCCAGTGGGCGAGCAGCCAGCGAGCCCGTTTCGCCGCGATGGCTGAGGGCGTGAGCGAGCCGGAGCTGCGGGAGGTGCTCATCCGTCGGACCGCCCTGCACTGCGCGCCCGTCATGTTGACCGCGGGCAGTTGGCTGCAGTCGCTGTGCGCCTCCAGCTCGGCCGAGCGGCCGAGCTCGCTGGCGATGTTGGCCGTCTACGCCGATGACATCGGGGTCGGCGCGCCCCGGGCGGGCCGCGCCGACGCGTACTACACGCTGTTGCAGTCCCTGGCGCTGGCTGACTACGCGGCGCCGCTGTCACAGCTCTGCCGCGACGCCCGGATACCGGACCTGTCGTTTCACCTGCCCTCGGTTCTGTCAGCGATGAGCCGGCGCTCGGCCGACTTCGAGGCCGAGCTGATCGGCGTCGACGCGCTGGTGCGCAGCGTCGGGCTGCTTCCTCCGCTGCAACTGCTGGTGAAAGCCAGCCCGGCCCTGGCCGACTGGGCACGCCTGGACTTCGGCGTGCCCATGCGTCCGGCTGATGCCGGCGCGACGCCGAGCAGCCGCGAAGCCCTCGACCTGCTCGCGGCCGAACAGCGCGGGGACCCAGCGGTGTCCGAACGCGCGGCAGCTGCTCAGGCCTGGCTGTTGGACCTGCTGAGCAACTGGTGCGATCAGGTCGCGCAGGAGCTGCAGGCCGCTGGGGACCCCAGCTTCGAGATGGCGGAGTTGATGCGGCTGCGCGCCCGGGAGGGTTCGGTCTATCACGAGCGCTTCCTCTTGCAGGACAAGCCGTTGTCGCAATGGCTGCGCGACTGCCAGGTGGATCCGGGGCCGTTCCTGGACGCGCTGGCGACCAGCCGGCTGGTGAAGCCGGGCCGTGCTGGGGCGAGCTCCCTGGTCAACGGCCTGGTGAGCTCCCGCGGGCCGATGTTCCGGGTCTTCTCACCCGCGGACCTCGGGGTCATCAGGCGGTGGATCAACTCGCTGGGCTCGAGCCAGCCCGACCTCGCCCCCACGCCGACCGCGACACCGCCACCGCTGCGCTGGCTGCGAACTCCCAACCTGAACCCACCGGCGCCTGGGCCGGCGCCTGCCTCCATCCGGCAGGCCTACCACCTGCTGTTGCAGCCGAACAGCCCGGGCATGCAGGCATGGGCGGCCAGGTACGTCCGCGGCTGGCTGGCCCGTGCCGCGCACACCGAGCTCTCCGAGGCCGAACGGCTGCCTGTGGCGTGGTCGGAACAGGGGCTGCGCCCATGGCTGCTGCAACGCCATGACCAGCACAGCGAGGATTTCACCTCTCATCAGCAGGAGGAGCTGCCGAGCCGGGAGGCCCTGATCGACTCGACATTGCAGCTGGCGCCGCTCACCCTCATCGACGGCTCGTGGCTGCAGGGTTTCACCGATTTCCAGCATGCTCGGACCGAAGTCGGCTACCCGCTGTTCGACACCTACTGGGACGAGCTCGGAAACGGCCGGCTTGAGCTGAATCACCCGCTGATCTACCGGCAGGTGCTGCTGGACATGGGCATCGAGGCGCCGCCTACGGCGTCTGTGGAATTCGCAGAATGGCCGCTGCTGCGCCCGCCGTCCTTCGAGCTGCCGGTCTACTGGTTGTGCATCGGCCGGCTGCCGAGGACCTTCATGCCCGAGATCCTCGGACTGAACCTGGCTATGGAGCTCTCCGGTGTGGGCGGCACCTACCGGCAGGCGCACCGCGCGCTGCGCGAGTACGGCTTCAACACCCGGTTCGTCGACATCCACAACACGATCGACAACGTGGCCACCGGCCACTCGGCGTGGGCCGCCGACGCCGTGGACACCTACCTCGCCTCCGTCGGCGCCGAGCAGGGCGCTGATCATCAGGAAGCGGCCTGGCGCAGAGTGCGGATGGGCTACGCCTCGCTGGGGGCGCCGGACACCTTCCGGGCCAAGCTGGCCCAGCGCCGGGCCGAGCGCCGAGGTGGCCCTCGATGACCGCGGCAACCTTTCCGACAAACCCTTCCGACCGGAGCATCGATGTCTGAGCTTATTCTCGGCGTGTCTGCCTATTACCACGACAGCGCGGCAGCGCTGGTCAGTGACGGCCTGCCGGTGGCCGCTGCTCAGGAGGAGCGGTTCACCCGCCGGCGTCATGATCCGGCCTTTCCGGCGAAGGCGATCCAGTACTGCCTCGACGAGGCGGGAGCCAAGCTCGACGACGTCGCCGCCGTCGTGTACTACGAGAACCCGAAGCTGAAGGTCGGCAGGGTTCGGGCCACCTACCTGGCCGCGGCGCCGTTCGGGTCCAGCTCGTTCGCCGCCAGCGTGGGTGGCTGGTTGGGCGACAAGCGCTCGGTGGGAGCGACGCTGCGTCGTGAGCTCAAGGCCCTGGACCTGGGCGCGATCCCGCCGGTGCAGTGCCGTCAGCACCATGAGTCCCATGCCGCCTCGGCGTTCCTGCCGAGTCCGTACGAGTCGGCCGCGGTGCTGTGCATCGACGGCGTGGGCGAGTGGGCCACCACCACGATGTGGCACGGCCGGGCCGACGGCAGCCTGAAGCCGCTGACCGAGATCCGCTTCCCGCACTCGCTGGGGCTGCTGTACTCGGCGTTCACCTACTTCTGCGGATTCAAGGTGGATTCAGGCGAGTACAAGCTGATGGGCCTGGCGCCGTACGGGACACCCCGGTTCGCCGACGTCATCCGGCGAGAGCTGATCGACATCAAGGCAGACGGGTCCTTCCGCCTGAACATGAAGTACTTCGAGTACCTCAAGGGCGAGGTGATGACAGGGCCTGCCATGGAGAGGCTGTTCGGCATCCGTCGCCGGCTTCCCGAGGCGCAGCTGACCGAGGAGCAGTTCGACCTCGCCGCCTCGATCCAGCAGGTCACCGAGGAGGTGGTGCTCAAGCTCGGGCGCACCGCACGCCGGCTCACTGGCGAGAGCAGGTTGTGCCTGGCCGGTGGCGTGGCGCTGAACTGCGTCGCCAACGGCAAGCTGGCAGAGGCCGGCGTTTTCGACGAGATCTGGATCCAACCGGCCGCCGGAGACGCCGGCGGGGCCCTGGGCGCGGCGATGCTCACGGCGATCGAGCGAGGCGCCAGCCGGCCGCTGGACCCGGCCGGCCGGGACGCGATGTCGGGATCGCTGCTGGGACCGTCCTACTCCGACGAGCGCATCGCCTCGTTCCTGACCAGCCGGCACATCCCGTTCCAGCGTTACGAGGACGGCGAACTGGCCACCCGGACGGCGGAGTTGCTCGCCCAGGACAAGGTCATCGGCTGGTTCCAGGGACGGATGGAGTTCGGGCCCAGGGCGTTGGGCGCCCGGTCGATCCTCGGTGACGCCCGCAGTCCCGAGATGCAGTCCACCATGAACCTCAAGATCAAGTTCCGCGAGTCGTTCCGGCCCTTCGCGCCCGCGGTGCTCGCCGAGCGTGCCGGCGAGTACTTCGGCCTCACCCAGCCCAGCCCGTACATGCTGCTCGTGACCGGGATCCAGCCGCAGCAGCGGATCGCCGAGACCGGCGCCGTGGCCAACGGGCTGGACCGGCTCAAGCAGCACCGATCCACCGTGCCGGCCGTCACCCACGTCGACTACTCCGCCCGGGTGCAAACCGTCGAAGACGACGGGGTGAACCCGCCCTTCTTCCGATTGCTCAGCGAGTTCGACCGCATCACCGGCAGCCCCGTGCTGGTCAACACCTCCTTCAACGTCAGGGGTGAGCCGATCGTGAACACGCCGGAGGAGGCCTACACCTGCTTCATGCGCACGAACATCGACTACCTGGTGCTGGGCAATCACGTGCTGGCCAAGCAGGACCAGCCGGCCTGGTCAGAAGAAGTCGATTGGCGCGAGAGCCTTCCGCTCGACTGACCCCTCACCGCTCACGGCCGATCAACACCGACGAGAGGAAGACTCGTGCGCGTTATCTTGTGGAAACTGGTGTACTTCATCGTGTTCGTACCGGTGGCGATGGTGATCCGGGCGATCCGGCCACCGCTGGAACAAGGTTGGCGACTCGATATCCCCAGCTACTTCAGCCCTCCGGCCGCAGCGCTCGCCCGACAACCAGGGCAGTTGCGATGACGGTCACCGCACTCGGGCGAGTGAGTCGAAGCGGTCATGGCCGATACCGCGAGCCGGACCCCGGCGTCTATGAAGCCATCGGGCCGGGGGCAGCCGACCGGCTGGGCGCGGCATTGGCCGAATGGGACAGGGCATTCGAGGACGCGCGTTCGGATGAGGCCTTCACCGGCGCGCTGGAGCCGGCGCTGCGCGATTTCGTGGGCCGTCCCACGCCGCTCACCGAGGCGGCCGCCCTCGCCGGGCAGGCCGGAACCTGTCGGATCCTGCTCAAGCGTGAGGATCTGGCGCACACCGGCGCAGCGGTGGCGACCGACGTGCTGATCCAGGGCATGCTGGCGCAGCGGATGGGCCGCCGGCGCCTCGTCGCCAGCACCACCTCGGGCCGCGCAGGCGTTGCCGCGGCGGCAGTCGCGGCCCGGCTCGGGCTGGATTGCACCGTGCACATCGGACGTTGCGATGAGATCGCCGCGGGCCCCCAGATCGCTGCCATGACCATGTTGGGCGCCTGCGTGACCGTGGTCGGCACGGGTCCCGGCGATCGGCGCCAGGCAGACCGGAGCGCGGTCTCGGACTGGTTGTGCGACGTCACCGACAGCCAGTTGCTCCTGGTCGAGCCCCAACCGCGCTTCGGCGCGCCGTTGATAGCGGCAGAGGGCGGGCGGCTGATCGCGCGGGAGACCAGCCAGCAGGCAGCCGCCCTCACCGGCAGGTCACCGGTGGCGGTGGCAAGCACGGCCGGTCGCGGTTGCGGACAGGCGTTCCTACGCGCGTTCGCCGATCAGCCCGCCACCGACCTGTACAGCTTCGGCCCGCTCGCCGGCTCAGCG
Organism: Jatrophihabitans sp.; assembly: GCA_036399055.1. NCBI lineage: Bacteria > Bacillati > Actinomycetota > Actinomycetes > Jatrophihabitantales > Jatrophihabitantaceae > Jatrophihabitans > Jatrophihabitans sp. The sequence continues at coordinate 81,730 of DASWNX010000011.1, read as the reverse complement.
CCGGAGCAGGACGGCCGGCGTTGTTCGGACCGGCTCAACCGAATGCAGGCCGGCGCCGTCAGCCACACCCGCGCCATGCGGGCGTGGGCCCTGCTAGGCCAATGCGAAGGGCTCATCGCCTCCATCGACTCCGCGTTCGCCCTGGCGGGCGCGCTCGAGGCCGCTAGGGCCTACCAGCCTGATGACGCGCTTGTCGTGTTGCTGACCGGCCGCGGCGAGCAGGACATCGCGCAGGCCTCGGAATACTTCGGATTGGACAGGTGAGCCGTGATGACAGAGCAGAATGACACTCCCTCCCGCGCCGACGACGCGCTGTCGCTGCGCTCGGTTCGCGAGCTGTTCGTCAGCGATCCCGCAGCCCTGACCCCGCAGGTGCTGCAGGCCGCCGGCGAGCTGGCCAGGGTGGTGCTGCAGGGCGGGGCGCGACTGCCCGATGAGATGTACAGCGAGCTGGCCCGCCGTCAGATCTCGGTGAGCTGGCTGGCTCACACGCCCACCGGGTTTCGGCCGGTCGAGAACCCCTATTCCACATCAGCTGCCGAGCAACCGTCTTCGGCCCCCCTACAGCCGGGTAGCTGCACCTTCTGAGAACGAGGACGCCGCCGTGAACCCCTCCACCGACCTCCACCCAGCCCGAACAGGACCTGCGTCCGAGCCAGTTCCTTCCCCCTCAGCCGAGGAACTGCTGGCCGGCGCGCATGCCGCTGTAATCAAGGACTTCGGCAGCGCCGATGTGCTCAGTCAGGCGGTGCTGCACCTGGTGGACTGCGCAAGCCATGCCGCCACCTGCCTGCCGCACCCGGATCTCACCGCCGCCCGGCTGGCGCTGGAGTCCGCCCGCAGCGCGGTCGTTGCGGCAACCTATGCCGTCCGCATGATTCACGATCAGGGTGAAGGAGTGGTGGCATGACCGAACATGTGATTGTGGTGCACCGGTGGCGTGACAAGCACGCGCTGTATGAGGAGTACATCGACCATCGGGCCATCGACGTCAGCTACATCGTGACCCCTCTGGCCGCTCCGTCGGTGGCCGAGTCGGCTGCGGCGGTCGAGGTGGTCTCGCGCACGGACGACCTCGCCGAGCTGGTCAGCGCCACGGGCCGGCTCTGCCAGCGGTTTGGCGCCCCGTCGCGGATCGTGGCGCTCAACGAGGGCGACCTCGACGCCGTCGCCGAGCTCCGGGTGCTGCTCGGCTGCCCCGGTGAGACCCCGCAGAGCCAGGCGGTGTTTCGGGACAAGCACACCATGGTGGCGGCCGTCGCGGCGGCCGGCGTGGCGACCCCGCGGTTCGCGGCAGTGTCGAGCGAGTCAGAGGTGCTGCGGTTTCTGGCCCAGGAGGGCGGGCCGATCATCGTCAAACCGCGCTTTGGAACAGCCAGCCGCGGCGTGCTGCGGATCGACGCGGCCGAGGACGTCGCCCAGCTCGCGGACCTGCCGGACGAGCCGAGGCTGGCGCAAAGCTTCTGCCCGGCGCCGATCTTTCATATCGACGGCGTCTGGAACGGTTCGCGTCTGGTCTCCTGGCGGGCCTCGCGTTACCTCAACACCTGCGTCGACTTCACCGTCGGAGCACCGCTGGGATCGGTCGAGGTGGATGACGCCAAGCTGCTGGGGCACCTCGGTGAGTTCTCCACGGCCGCCATCGCGGCGATCACGCCGCAGCCGGCAGTGGTGCACATGGAGGCCTTCGTGGCAGCTCACGCCGACCGAGGTCCCGACATCACCTTCCTGGAGATCGGCGGACGGGTCGGGGGCGCGGAGATCCCGTTTCTCTGGCGGGAGGTGCACGGCGTGGACCTCGCCGCCGCGGCGACCGCCATCCAGCTCGGCCGGCCGCTGCCGGAGCAACCAGCCGCGGCCTCCGACGAAGTCGGCGGATGGCTGCTGGTGCCGACGCCGGTCCCGGCGCCGTGCCGCATCGACCGGATCGAGCACGAGCCGGCCGAGTCCGGCCCCTATGTGACCATCGTGCCGCCGGTCGGGTATCGCATTCCGAAGGTCGGGGGTTATGAGCATGTGGGGGCTCGAATGAGATTTCGGGCCTCGACGTCGGCGGAGGTGGAAAAAGCTGTCAGGTACGCTGCTGAGCGGTTTCATCTATATTGTTCACCGGCATGAGCGCTTCGTCATCGCCAGCGCGCTTCCTCGAACGCCTGGCGCCTAACTCGAGGTGAGGCGGCGTGCCGGTGTGGATGACTGCAGACCGGCAGGACAGGCCGTTTAAGAGGGAGTGCCGATGATCGCGATGTCATCAGCGCTAGGAGTTTTCACGATAGCTCTGGGCATGGTGCTCACTCCCGGGCCGAACATGATGTACCTGGTGTCGCGCAGCATCACCCAGGGCCGCCGGGCAGGGGTCATCTCCTTGATCGGGGTCGCGGTCGGATTCCTCGTGTACCTGGTCGCGACCAACCTCGGGCTGACTGCGGTCTTCGTCGCCGTTCCGGACCTGTACGTGGCAGTCCGGGTTCTGGGCTCGCTATACCTGGGATGGTTGGCGTGGAAGGCGCTCAAACCCGGGGGAGCGTCGGTGTTCGCGCCCAAGGAGCTGGCCGAGGACTCACCCTGGCGGCTCTTCTCGATGGGCTTGATGACCAACCTCCTCAATCCGAAGATCGCAGTCATGTACCTGTCGCTCATCCCGCAGTTCGTCAGGCCCGCGGCCGGCAACGTCCTGGCCCAGGGGTTCATCCTGGGCGGCATCCAGATCGTGGTGGCCCTGACGGTCAACTTCCTGATCGTGCTGGCGGCCGGCACGATCTCGGTGTTCCTGCTCCGGCGGCCCGGCTGGTTGCGGGCTCAGCGGCTGGTGATGGGCAGCGTCCTGGCTGCTCTGGCGGTGCGGTTGATGTTCGACAACAGCAAGGCGTTGCCGGCGTCGTAGCCGCGCGGCGTTGGCGTGCGCGGCGGCGCTGGTGACGCCGCCGCCCATCCCGTGACGGCCGATCAGATCGTGCGGACCGACTCGCGTTCGGTGAGGCTGACCTTCAGCCGCTGCGACGAGGGCGCCTCGCCCCTGAGCATGCTCAGTAGCGAGAGCATGGCCAGCGAGCCCAGCGCCACCGACGGAACGGTCAGCGTCGTCAACGCCGGATGCAGCGCGTCGGCAATCGGCAGATCGTCATGGCCGACCACCGATATGTCGTCGGGAATCCTGAGGTCGAGCGCGGCCGCCTCGATGTAGACAGCAATCGCGATATTGTCGTCCTCGCAGATTATCGCGGTGGGCCGATCGCTTCGGCACAGCAGTTCGCGAGCCGCTATACGGGCTTTCGACAATTCGAATGAGGTCGAATGCACAATCAATTCGACCGATTCCTGAGAAAGCACCTGGGCTGCCGCGTGATGCTTTGTCGACATGAGCCAGGAGCCCACTTGATTGACTTGTAGATAGCCGATCCGACGGTGGCCACGCTGTGCCAGCATTCGACACAACGCACGTATGCCGCCCGCCGCGTCGGAATTCACGGTGACGCTCATCGAGCGGGGATTGGTGTCAATTCCCACCGCCGGCAGATGCGCGAGTGAATCCATGACCTCCAGCGCGTCGCGGCACACCACGACCCCGTCGACGAGGTAACCGGGCACGGGAAGCGTGGCATTGGAGACCGGCGAGGGAGTGGGCGCGATAACCACGCTGTACCCAGCCTGCTGTGCCTCGCTGCTGACTCCGACGAAGATGTCGCTGAAGGTGGGAATGGCGAGAGCCGGTAGGACCGCCAGCACCATTCCAGTCTGATCGGTGCGCAGGCCGCGGGCCGCCAGGTTCGGCCGGTACCGCATCTCGCGAGCGCAGGCCTTTATCCGCTCCGCGGTTTCCACACTCACGCGGCCGCGCCATTTTCCGGAAATGACCAACGATACGGCCGACTGCGAGACGCCGGCCGCTAGGGCCACTTCCCGGCTGGTCACCGCATTGCGCGACCGCAATCCGTCAGACGTTGAATAGTCCGGTTGCTTATTTTTCAAAAGCTTCCCGCCGTATCTGTTAGGAGTAAAGCATTCCGGAGCGCCCGCAGGTTACCAAATCGTGAATGGCCTCACCATCCATGTTCGTAGCCGGGCTGGGCCGGGACTCCATATTGTCCGCTAAGGCAAGAGCGTCCGTAGTAAGAGTACCGAGCGGGTCGCTACCGCCAGCGTTACCCGGCAACGGGTCGGCGGAGTCCGCCCGCGGGGCCGGGACTGGCCCCGTAGGCGATCGGGCCGGCCCTGGCGTGAGCTCAGTCGCGGTCGGCGCGCAGCAGCAGCACCGAACGTCCGGGGACCGTGATCTCGGCGCCGCCGTCGACCGGCTCGGCGCAGGACAGGCCGCCGGCCTGGGCGGTGTCGATCACCACCTGGTAGCGATCGGCCCAGGGCAGGCCCGGCAGGGTGAAGCGCACCGGCTGCTCGCCGGAGTGCAGCAGCAACAGGTAGGACTGGTCGGAGATGACCTCGCCACGTCGCCCGCGGTGGCGCAGGCCGCGACCGTCGAGGTACATGCCGATGGTCCGCAGACCGCGGTCGAACCAGTCGCCGCTGCCGAGCTCCCGACCGGTGGGGTGGAACCAGGCGAGATCCTTGCAGCCGTCGGCGTTGACCGCCCGGCCCTCGAAGAAAGCTCGCTGGCGCAGCACCGGTGAGGCCCTGCGAAGGGCGATCAGGCGTCGCGTCAGCGCCAACAGGTCAGCGCTGGCCTCGGTGTCCTGCCAGTCCAACCACGAGACGTCGTTGTCCTGCACGTAGGCGTTGTTGTTTCCGCCCTGGGTCCGGTAGCGCTCGTCGCCGGCCACCAGCATCGGCGCGCCGGTGGAGAGCAGCAGCGTGGTGAGCAGGTTGCGGACCTGCTTGCGGCGCAGCTCGTTGACCACCGGGTCATCGGTCTCGCCCTCGACCCCGAAGTTGATCGAGCGGTTGTCGTCGGTGCCGTCGGCGTTGCCCTCGCCGTTGCCCTCGTTGTGCTTGCGCTCGTAGCTGGCCAGGTCGCGCATCGTGAACCCGTCATGGGCGGTCACGAAGTTGATCGAGGCGAACGGCAGCCGGCCGTCGTCGGCGTAGAGGTCTGAGGACCCGGTGAGCCGAAAGGCCAGATCGCGGACCCCGCCGCTGCCGTGTGACCAGAAGTCACGCACCGTGTCGCGGTACTTGCCGTTCCACTCGGTCCACAGCGGCGGGAACTGCCCCACCTGGTACCCGCCATCGCCGAGGTCCCACGGCTCGGCGATGAGCTTGACCTGGCTGATCACCGGGTCCTGGTGGATGGTGTCGAAGAACGAGGAGAGCTTGTCGACGTCGTGCAGTGACCGGGCCAGCGCCGAGGCCAGGTCGAAGCGGAAGCCGTCGACGTGCATCTCGGTGACCCAGTAGCGCAGCGAGTCCATCACCAGTTGCAGCACGGCCGGGGTCCGGACGTCCAGGGTGTTGCCGCAGCCGGTGTAGTCCAGGTACCTGGCCGGGTTGGCCGGGTCCACCCGGTAGTAGGCGCGGTTGTCGATTCCCCGGAAGGACAGCATCGGGCCGTCCGGGGTGGCCTCGCCGGTGTGGTTGTAGACGACGTCGAGGATCACCTCGATGCCGGCGGCGTGCATGGCCCGGACCATCGCCTTGAACTCCCGCACCTGGTTGCCGCCGAGCCGGCCGGTGTGGGTGGCGTAGGCGGCGTGCGGGGCGAAGAAGCCGATCGAGTTGTAACCCCAGTAGTTCTTGGCGCCCCGGCGCTGCAGCGCCGGCTCGTTGACGAAGTGGTGGATCGGCAGCAGCTCGACGGCGGTGACGCCCAGGTCCTTGAGGTAGGAGATGGCTGCCGGGTGGCCGAGGCCGGCATAGGTGCCGCGCAGGTCGGCGGGGATGCCCGGGTGGCGGGCGGTGAAACCCTTGACGTGCAGCTCGTAGATGATCGTGTCTTCCCATGCCGTGTCAGGCCGGGGATCGGCCCCCCAGGGAAATCCGTCCAGGACCACCACCGACCGTGGGACGAAGGGCGCCGAGTCGAGGTCGTTGTCGCCGTAGCAGGCGACGTCGTCGATGAAGTCACCTTCGATAGCTCGGGCGTAGGGGTCGATCAACAGCTTGGCGGGATTGTGCAGCTCGCCCGTGGCCGGTTGGTGGCGGCCGTCGAGCCGGAAGCCGTACCGCTGGCCGGGATTGACTCCCGGCAGGTAGCCGTGCCAGATGTGGAAGGTTCGCTCCGCCAACCGCACGCGGGTCTCGACTCCCTCGACGAACAGGCACACCTCGGCGCGGGTGGCCGTCGGTGACCAGATGCTGAAGTTGGTGCCTTCGCCGTCCCAGCTGGCGCCGAGCGGAAACGGCTGACCCGGCCACGCCACCAGTTCGCTCGCGGCGCAGTCGAGCCGGTGGGCCAGGCCCTGCCTGAGGTCGGGTGCTTGTTCCATAGCGCAGGCGACCTTACGCCGGTCACGCGATGGGCGTTTTCTCTCCCGTTGTGCGCGTGCGGTTGGATGGGGGCGTGGTGCGCCCCGATTTCGAATCAGACCCCGACGCCGTCCTGCAGCTGAGCCAGGTGACGGTTCGACGCGGCGCCAAGCTGCTGCTCGACTCCGTCGACTGGACGGTGGAAGAGGACGAGCGCTGGGCGGTGCTCGGGCCCAACGGCGCGGGCAAGACCACCCTGCTGCAGCTGGCAGCCACCACCATGCACCCCACCACCGGCGCCGTCGTGGTCTTCGGCGAGCGGCTGGGCGCGGTCGACGTCTTCGAGCTGCGCCCCCGGATCGGGCTGTCCTCGGCGGCGCTGGCCCAGCGGATCCCGCCGGGCGAGCTGGTGATCGACGTGGTCGTCTCGGCCGGCTACGCCGTGATCGGGCGCTGGCGCGAGGCCTACGGCCGCCTGGACGTCAGGCGGGCCCGGACGCTGCTGAACCGGTTCGGGGTCGCCGAGCTGGCCGAGCGGGCCTACGGCACGTTGAGCGAGGGCGAGCGCAAGCGGGTGCAGATCGCCCGGGCGATGATGACCGACCCGGAGCTGCTGCTGCTGGACGAGCCGGCCGCCGGCATGGACCTGGGGGGCCGGGAAGACCTGCTGCGCCGGTTGGCCAGGCTCGCCGCCGACCCGGAGGCCCCGGCGATGGTCCTGGTGACCCACCATGTCGAGGAGATCCCGCTGGGCATCAGCCACGCACTGCTGCTGGGCGAGGGGAAGGTCGTGGCTCAGGGGCTGATCGCCGACGTGCTGACCTCGGCGAACCTGTCCCGGGCCTTCGGCCTGGACCTCGTCGTCGAGTGCGAGGACGGTCGCTACTTCGCGCGAGCCCGCTGAGGCAGAGCGCCGCGACCGCTTTGGCCGCTCTGGGTAGGCTCGCGCCATGACTGAGTACCTAGCGCTCGAGGTCACCGACGGTGTGGCCACTATCCGGATCGACCGGGCCCCGGTGAACGCCCTCAACACCCAGGTGCAGGAGGAGCTGCGTCAGGCGGCCGCCGAGTGCGACCGGCGCGATGACATCCGGGCAGTCATCCTGTGGGGTGGGCCGAAGGTGTTCGTGGCCGGCGCCGACGTCAAGGAGATGCACACCATGTCGGCCCAGGACATGCAGCGGCGGGGCGCGGCGGTGTCGTCGTCGCTGGACGCCATCGCCCAGCTGCCCAAGCCGGTCATCGCGGCGGTGACCGGCTACGCCTTGGGCGGTGGCTGCGAGCTGGCGCTGACTGCGGACTTCCGGGTCAGCGCCGACAACGCCAAGTGGGGCCAGCCCGAGATCCTGTTGGGTGTCATTCCCGGGATGGGCGGCACCCAGCGGCTGGCCCGGCTGATCGGCCCGGCCAAGGCCAAGGACCTGATCTTCACCGGCCGCTTCGTCGACGCCGCCGAGGCGTTGCAGCTGGGCCTGGTGGACGTCGTGGTGCCAGCCGACGAGGTGTACTCCACCGCCCAGGCGATGGCCGCCAAGTTCGCCCGCGGGCCGGCGCTGGCGCTGCGGGCGGCCAAGCTCGCCATCGACAGCGGCCTGCAGACCGACCTGGCCAGCGGCCTGAAGCTGGAATCTCAGCTGTTCGCCGGCCTGTTCGCCACCGAGGACAAGCAGCGCGGAATGGCCTCCTTCATCTCCTCCGGGCCCGGCAAGGCCGAGTTCATCGGCAACTGAGCATGTCGGCCGAACCCAACCCCCCTGCCAGCGCCGCCCAGGTCGAGGCGGCCTGGCGCGACCCCAAGCTCGCCAACGTGCTCTACCACGACTGGGAGGCAGGCACCTACGACCAGAAGTGGTCGATCAGCTTCGACCAGCGCTGCATCGACTACGCCCGCGACCGGTTCGCCCACGTCGCCGGCGTCACCGGCTGGCCCTACGGCCGGGCGCTGGAGCTGGGCTGCGGCACCGGCTTCTTCCTGCTGAACCTCAAGCTGGCCGGCGTGATCGACTCCGGCGCGGTGACCGACCTCAGCCCCGGCATGGTCGAGGTGGCGCGCCGCAACGCCGCCAACCTCGGTTTCGACATCGAGGGCCGGGTCGCCGACGCCGAGTCCATCCCCTATCCCGACGACAGCTTCGACCTGGTGGTCGGGCATGCCGTCCTGCATCACATCCCCGGCGTCGAGCAGGCGTTGCGCGAGGTGCTGCGGGTGCTCAAGCCGGGTGGCCGGTTCGTCTTCGCGGGCGAGCCGACCCGCTACGGCGACTACGTCGCGCGCCGGCTGTCCCGCTTGACCTGGTGGGCCACCACCCGGGTGACCCGGCTGGACCGGCTGAAGTCCTGGGCGCGGCCCAAGGCCGAGCTGGACGCCTCGTCACGGGCCGCCGCGCTCGAGGCCGTCGTCGACCTGCACACCTTCGACCCGGCCCAGTTGCGCCAAACCGCTGAGGCGGCAGGCGCGGTGGGGGTGCAGACCCGGACCGACGAGCTGACCGCGGCCTGGTTCGGCTGGCCGGTGCGGACGTTCGAGGCCGCTGTGCCGCGCGAGAAGCTCGGCTTCGGCTGGGCGATGTTCGCCTTCAAGAACTGGCAGCGGCTGCACAAGCTGGACTCGGCGGTGCTGTCGAAGTTCGTGCCGGCCCAGCTGTTCTACAACGTAGAGATCACCGGAGCCAAGCCCGCATGATCGACACCGTCCTTTTCGACCTCGACGGGACCTTGAGCGACTCGGCGCCCGGGATCCTCGGCGCGCTGCGGACCAGCTTCGCCGAGGCCGGCCTGGACTGGGTGGATTCCGACACCGCCCGGTCGCTGCTCGGACCGCCGTTCTGGCACTCGCTGCCGCCGCTGGTCGGCGAGCACCGCCTCGACGAGGTGGTGGCCTCCTACCGCCGGCACTACGTCGAGGGCGGCGCCATGTTCGACACCACCCGCTACGACGGCGTGCTGGAGACCTTGCAGGCGCTGGCCGAGCGCGGTCACCGCCTCGCCGTCGCCACCAGCAAGCCCGAGCCGCACGCGAGCCGGATCGTGGCGCATCTGGGGCTGGCCGACTTCTTCCAGACGATCTGCGGGGACACCCTCGACGGCGCCCGGAACTCCAAGACGCTGGTGGTGGGAGAGGCGCTGCGCAGGCTGGGCGATCCCGACCCGGCCACCGTGCTGATGGTCGGTGACCGTAGCCACGACGTGCTCGGGGCGGCAGCGCACGGGCTGGACTGCGCCGGCGCGCTCTGGGGCTACGGCTCGGCCGCCGAGCTGAGGGCTGCCGGGGCGTCGCGGCTGTGCGCCAAGCCGTCGGAGGTGCTCGACCTGCTGACGCCGCCGGACTGAGCCGTGATCGGCCGATGGCGCTTCCGCGCCCGCGCTGCGGGACAGCCGCGCTGGCTCAGCGTGGCGAGCCTGCGCTGGGTGCTGCGGCACCGGGCCTACACCCCGTGGTACCTGCTGCGGTACTGGCGGTTCTGGCGGTTCAAGCTCGCCAATCCCCATGTCGTCACCACCGGTTTCGTCTTTCTCGGCAAGAACGTCGAGCTCTATGCCCGGCCGGGATTCGGGCGGCTGGTGCTGGGGCGCTGGGTGCATCTGGGCGACGGCACCTCGCTGCGCTGCCATGAGGGCACCCTGCGGATCGGGGACAAGGTGGTGTTCGGCCGCAACAACGTGGTCAACGCCTACCTCGACATCAGCGTCGGGGCCGCCAGCATCATCGCCGACATGGTCTACGTGACGGACTTCGACCACGTCTTCGCCGACGTCGAGCGCCCGATCAAGGACCAGGGGATCGTCAAGTCCCCGGTGCGGATCGGCGCGGACGTGTGGCTGGCCAACAAGGTGTCGGTGGTGCGCGGCACGGTGATCGGCGATGGCTGCGTGGTGGCGGCCAACGCCGTGGTGACCCGCGACCTGCCGCCGTACTCGGTGGCGGTCGGGGTGCCGGCCAGGGTGGTCCGCAATCGGCGCGATGACCACGCCGCCGGCGCCGAGACCCGGGCCGCGATCGCCGACATGGCCGCCAAGCTGGGCCTGGACTGACGTCCCCGGTGGCATTGTGCGGCCTGAAACCGCGCTAACGGAGGGGATCAACGCGGTTTCAGGCCGCACAACGGGCCAGGCGACGTCAGCCAGGCGACGTCAGGCAGGCAGGCAGGCAGGCAGGCTACGGCTGGACCGCCGCGTAGACCTCGGCCGTCCGGCTTGCCACCGCGGCCCAGCCGAACTCCTCCTGGGCCCGGCGCTGGGCCCGCCTCGCCTGCTGGCGGGCGGCAGCCGGGTCGGCCACCACCTGCCGCACGGCGGCCGCGATCGCAGCCGGGTCCTCGGGAGTGAACCGCAGCCCGGTGCGGCCGGGCTCCACCAGCTCAGCCAGGCCGCCGGTGTCAGAGACCGCCACCGGAGCGCCGGCCAACTGGGCCTCCAGCGCCACCATCCCGAACGGCTCGTAGAGCGAGGGCACCACCACCAGGTCAGCGGCGCCCAGCAGCCCGGCCAGTTCGGCGGCGTCGAGAAAGCCGGCCCAGTGGATCAGGTCGCTGACCCCGTACCGGGCCGCGCGGTCCTGCTGGTCGGCCAGCTGCTGGCCCACGCCGGCCACCACCAGCCGCACGTCGGGCAGCTCCGCACGCAGCAGCGGCAGGGCCTTGATGAGCTCCTGCAGGCCCTTCTCGTGCACCAGCCGGCCGGCGAACACCAGCAGCGGCCGACCCGCGTACTTCTCGGTATCGACTGTCTCGACCTGGGGATGAGACTCAGCCGCCGGAACGCGGTCGGCCCCGTTGCCGATCACCCGGACCTTGCCGAGCTCAAGCTGGAACAGCTCGGCGACCTGGCCCGCCATGAACCGCGAGCAGGCGATCACCGCCGAGGCCTCGCGGCACAGCCAGCGTTCCACCGAGTGGATGGCACGCGGCGCCGGCTCACTCAGCCAGCCCTGCTGCCGGCCGTGCTCGGTGCTGTGCACGGTGACCACCACCGGGCTGCCGGTGACCTGGCGCAGGGTGAGCGCGGTCTGGGCCACCAGCCAGTCGTGGGCGTGAATGACCTCGGGCTGCCACTGCGAGACCAGCAGCAGTCCGGCCCGGGTCAGCGAGTGCTCGAAGGCCTGGGTCCAGGCCAGCACGCTCTCGCTGCCGAAGTCGATCGCCAGCCCGTCGGCGGCCGCCCGCCAGACGGTGACCCCCTCATAGCGCTGCTGCTCGGGCTCGGGCCGCTCGCCCCGGGTGAGCACCCGGACGTCATGGCCGAGCGCGGCCAACTGCCGGGCCAGGTGCCCGACATGCCGGCCGAGCCCGCCGATCACCAGCGGAGGAAACTCCCATGACACGATCAGCACCCGCACACGAGAGATGGTGCCTTACCTCCATGACGCAGCCGACGCCGCCGCAGGACGCGCAGCCGATGACCGGCGGCCAGCCCGGCAGCCCGCCGCCGCCAGGGCGGGGCGGGGCGAGCCTGGCCGCCGGCGTCGTCCTGCTGCTGCTGGCGGTGCTGCTCTTCGCCGGCTCCCGGGTGGTCGCGGCCGGGCAACGGCATGCCTATGACCCGGCAGCGACCCCGCCGCAGACTTACCAGCTCACGGCCGGCCAGACCTACCAGCTGTCCTCGGCCCGGTCGGTGGCCGAGCTGAAGCAGGCCGGGGTGCTGCCCAATCTGGCATGCTTCATCGCCTCTGGCGCCGGCGCGCCGGCGCCGCTGACACTGGCCTCGACGACCGACGACGACCGCAACCTGCACGTCTTCGCCACCATGGTGGCGCCTGCCACCGGCCCGGCTCGGCTCAGCTGCACCGGCATCGCCGCGGTCTTCGTCGATGACGCCGACGACGCCGAGCCCGATCGCAGCGCGCTGCTGGTGCTGCTGTCGATCGCAGCCGGCCTGCTGGGCGTGATCGCGACCTGCTCGGGCGGCTATGCCCGCGGCCGGAGCAGGCAGCCGGCCGGCCGGGCCTGAGCGATCAGGGCAGCTCGATCGTCTCGGCGCGTTCCAGCTCGGCGAACGCCGCGTCCAGGTAGCCGGTCAGCGGGCTGCCGGCCGCGCTCAGCAGATCCGCGGTCAGCAACGCCGCGCCCTGGCTCAGCGCCGCGGGCCCGACCGCGACGGAGGCGCCGCTTGGGTCGGAGTCCGGGTCGGCCAGGCCCAGCGTGCCGGTCAGCACCAGCACCAGCACGCTCGCCTCTGCCTGCGGCCACCAGGTCGCCGCCGACAGCAGGCAACGTCGCAGGAGGTCCTGGGCGTCGGCGCTGGACAGCCCGTCCGGATGCAGCTGCTCGAGCAGTATTCGCAGCACCCAGGCCTGCGTCAGGGCCAGCCGTTGCTGGTCCTGCAGGCTCAACCGCTCGGCTGCCAGCGCGAACCGGCCGGCGTCGCGGCTGAGCGCGGCCTCGACGGCCTCGCTGACCGCGCGGCGCAGCCCGGCCACTGTGGAGGTGGTTGACCGGCGCATGTCGTGGGGCTCCTCAGGTCGACGCTGACTCAACACGTGCGGGCGTCCAGCCGGCCGAACGGGCCGTCCACGGCGCGCAGCCGGGCAGCCAGCGCCTCGGCCCCGGCGCCGGACTCGATCGCGTCCGCCAGCGCGGTGAACTTCTCGGCGTGCTGGCGGGCCCGCTGGCGGGCGTAGCCGGCGGCCGAGTCCCGGCTGACCATGAAGGCCCAGTCGCTGGAGCTGAGCAGGAACGCCTCCCGGACCAGCTGATCAGCCGCCGGATCGCGTCCGGCGCCGTCGGGCCGGCTGTCCAGCACCGTGAACAGCCGTTTCTGCATATGGGCGATCTCGTCGTTGAGTTCGGCCACCGCGTCGTTGTCCCAGACTCGCCAGTCCTTGCCCGCGCCCCACGACGAGCTCGGCAGGTCGATGCGATCGGCCACGAACCCGGCCGAGGCCGCCCCGCTCAGCGTGCTCAGCTGAACCCCGGCCTGGGGCAGCGCCCGCAGCACCGCGTCCAGGAACTCCGGCCCCTCGTACCACCAGTGCCCGAACAGCTCGGTGTCGAAGGCGGCCACCACCAGCCCCGGGCGGCCATGCTGGTCGCGTAGCTCGGTGAGCCGGCGCACCACCGCGGCGACGAAGTCCTGGGCGTCGCGCAGCACCGCGGCCGCGGCCAGCCGCCGGTCCCAGGGCCGCTTGGCCTCGGCCGGGATCGCGCCGCCGGTGACCCGAGCCGGCCGGAACCCCGAGGCGTGGTCGAAGGTGTGGAAGTCGCGGTAGCTCGCGCCGCCGGGGTAGCCGGTGCGCGATGACCACACCCGGTAGGAGATGTCGAGGTCACGGGCGAAGGCCAGCACGTCGGAGTCGCCGACCGGACGCCCGAAGCCGGTGTCGCCGCGCACCGCCGGGCCGTCCACCAGAAAGTGCGTCACCCCGTGCGCGGCGTAGAAGTCCTCCATGCCGGGTGCGTACCCGCATTCGGGCGCCCAGATGCCGGCCGGCCGGCTGCCCAGCCGAAGCTGGGTGTCGGCCAGCCCGGCGCTCAGCTGGGCAGCGGCGAATCGCTCGGTGAGCAAAGGCTGAAACGGATGGGTGGCCGGACCGGACAGCAGCTCGACGACGCCGGAGTCGACCAGCGGCCGCAGCACTGCCGACAGCCCGCCGGTCAGCCACCGGCTCGCCACGTCCTCCAGGCAGGCCACCGCCTCGCGGCGCTCGTGCTCGGCCAGCGCCCGCATTCCCGGCCGGGCGCTCAACTCCTCCGCGCGCAGCTGCCAGCGCCCGGCCCACGAGTGGATCTCGGACAGGCAGTACGGGTCATCGAGCATGGCGGCCAGCACCGGCGTCACCCCGAGCGTGGCGACCTCGCGATAGCCGTGCTCGGCGAGGGTCTCCAGCACGCGCAGCACCCGGCGCCAGGAGCCGGTGAACGCCTGGTGCAGCCATTCCTCACCGACCGGCCAGACGCCGTTGTGCGCCACCCACGGCAGGTGGGTGTGCAGCACCAGGCTAAACCTGCCGAGCCCGGTCATGCCCGCCTGGCCAGCAACACCAGGTCCAGGCTCTGGTCCAGGGCCGCGAGGTCGGCCGAGGAGTCCGGGCCGAGCTGGAAGTCCTGCCACCGGACCGAGGCGACGTCGGCGGCCAGCCCGGCCGTCCACCGCTCGGGCGGGAAGGCCAGCTGGGCCGCGACGAACCCGCCCCGCGCGGCGTGACGGCTGTCCAGGGCAGCCACTTCGGGGCCGGCGAACAGGCCGCGGACGGCGATCACGGACAGGCCGTCGCGGTCTACCAGCCGGCACAGCTCGGCGGCGGTGAACTCGTGGGTGTGAAAGGGGTTCACCGGCTTGTCGGCGCCGGGGGAGAAGGTCAGCCGGTTGGGCGTGCTGAGCATCAGCAGGCCGCCCGGGCGCAGCACCCGGGCGCACTCGGCCACGAACTGCCGGTGATCCCAGACGTGCTCGATCACCTGCAGCGACACCACGGTGTCCATCGAGCCGCTGCCCACCGGCAGCGCGGCCAGGTTGCCCCGGACCGCGTGGAGCCTCGGGTACCGCCTGGCGAGGTGGGCGATGGCCTGGGCGTCGTAGTCCAGGGCCAGCACCGTGGGCGCCCGCTCGGCCAGCAACGCCGCCCCGTAGCCCTCGCCGGCCCCGACTTCGAGCAACCGCGGCCCCTGCACCTCTTCGCGCAGGCGCAGATAGGCGGCCTGGTGCCGGCGGAACCAGTAGTTCTCACTCGCTATCCCGGGCACGGTCCGCTCACCGGTCAGCGGCAGGGCGTCCGGAGCGAGCGAACTCGATTCCTCGATCTCTCTGTCCTTCACACTCGGCGATGCCGGCCAGTTTAGGTGAGTAGGGCCAGGCCGCATGACGGTGCGGAGACAGCCTGGCCTTCCTCCTGCGAATCACCGAGGTGGAAAGCGAAGCCGAGTCCACCCTGCGTGGTGGGTGACTGCCGTCAGCCCTTGTTCCGGCGCCGAGGCCAGGAGGAGAGTGTTTGCCATTCACCTCCACCACAGGGAGCTGGCCATGGCCGGATTTGTCCAGATCATCCAGTACACCACCTCGCGAATCGACGAGGTCGAAGCGCTGGGACGGGAGATGGCCGCGCAGCGAGGGCCAGACTCCGGGGCCCGAGGTCTGGCGACAGCTGACCGTGACCACCCGAACCAGTACCTCGTGATCATGGAGTTCGAGTCTTACGAAGCGGCGATGGAGAACTCGAACCGGCCTGAGACAGCGGAGTTCGCCTCGAAGATGGCGAAGCTCTGTGACGGACCGCCGACGTTCTACAACCTGGACGTGATGTACGCTTTGCCGCCGGAGTAGCCGCAGGCGCAACAGATCACACCTGGTCGGTGTCACGCCGGACGACTTCTCGCCGGTGTGGGCGGCCCGGGGCGAGCCCCGCCTGCGAAGGCGACCTTGTCCACGAGTCGCCGCTGGCGCCGAGCGGCTGAGTCAGGCGGGCTCGGGCTCACCGGCTGGCACGTTGCCGGGGTCATCCGGTCCCGGCATCGGTTCGACGGGCGCCGGCGGAAGAGTCTCGGGAGTGTCCGGCGAAAGCGTGCCCGGGTCATCGGGAACCGGCTCGTCCGGAGCTTTGCTTCAGCCCACCACCCTCGTTCGGGTCTCGGCCTGCCCGGTCCCCGCGCTGGGACGCGGTCGCTGATCCGGCGTCAACACCCGCAGGGTCGATAAACCGCAGTGCGATCTTCGAATAATGGATACTTCGTGCTCATGGCGGTGAGGTGGCGGCAACAGGCACGCAGTCGGTTTCTGATCGTCGGTTCCGCACTCGGAGTGTTCCTGTCGGCCGCGCTGGCTGCCGGGGTGTCGGCAGCGCTTGGAGCGGAAGGTATTGCTGCGGTGGCCATCGCAGCCGGCGCCGCAGCGGTGGGCGGCGTGGTCGCGCCGTTCGTGATCGAGGCAGTGAGTACTCGGTCCTCGTTGCGTTCAGCGTGGGACAGCGCTGGCGACGGGATCGTCCACCCACTTGCCCTTGCAGAGGATGCGCGGGCGCTAACCGAAAGCGGCGGCAGCCCTGCAGAGATGTTGCGGGCCGAGCGGGAGATAGTCCGCTTCCGCGGCCGCCCTACCGAGCTCGGCGACCTGCTGCGTTGGTGCGGATCGGCGGAGCCGACTGCAGTGCGGCTCTGCTGGGGCGCGGCCGGGACAGGCAAGACGAGGTTGGCACGGCAACTGGCTTGGGAGCTGGATAAAAGTTGGGAACGCGGCTTCTTGCGATCCGGTCGGGCGGAGCAAGCCATGTCGGTGATCAAAGCGCTTGATCGCCCAGTCCTGCTCATCGTCGATCAGGCTGAAGGGCACACGGGGCTTGACGCCCTGTTGGCTGAGGCGGCTGCCTACACCGGCCGGGCACCGTTACGAATCCTGCTGCTCGCCAGGTCGGCCGGCGACTGGTGGCGCAGAATCGTCGATCGTCCTGGCAGCCTCGCCACCGAACGCGACCTATTCCGGCAGGCTGCCATGCAATTGAAGCCCGACGCCATCGAGGTCACCGACCAGCAACAGGTCTATGAACGAGCACTGCGCGCGTACGCCGCCCGTCTGGATCGGCCGGTCCCTGACACTCGGCTGGTAAACCTAGACCGTCGGTCGGCGCCTGTCGTACTCAGCCTGCATGCAGCAGCGCTCGCTGCGGTACTTGGCAAACGGGCAACAATCACGATCAACTCAGAACTTTTCATCGAGCTGCTCGAGCACGAAGACAGCTACTGGCAGGCGAACGCCGCCAGGGCCGATGTGAAGCTGAACTTGCGGCAGTGTCGCCAAGTGGTCGCCTTAGGCACGTTGCTCGGCGCGCACCAACCCGCAGACGCTGAGGCGCTGCTAGGCCGCCTACCGACCCTGCGCCACGCGGGCGTCCCGCTTGCCCGAGTCGCTGACTGGCTCCACGACCTGTACCCAGCACCGGACGCCCAATGGATCGGTCCGCTGCAGCCCGACCTTCTTGCCGATGCGCTGATACTGTCCGAGATCTCGGCCGAATCGGAAATGCTCGACCTGATCCGCTGGGGCTTGACCGAGCCCTCCCACCACCGCCGGGTGCTTGCCTTCTTCGCCCGCACCGCAGAAACCGATCTCAGAGCCGAACAGCTACTCACAGACCTGCTGGCCGTCGATCTGGAGCGGCTAGCCGTCGTCGCCATGGACGTCGCACGTGACGTGTCTGGACCGATTCCCGCTGTTCTCGCCGCGGTGCTTGCACAGGCAGCGCCGAACCCTAGCCTCGATGTCACCATCGAGAAGCATCTAATCGAAGAAGAACTCCTCAACTTGTTCGCGGAGCTTGCCGAAATTGTCACTCGCAGGCAGCTCGAACATGCCCGGGAAACCTCCGACCTTGTGCGAGTTGCTGGGTTGCTGAACAACCTCGGCAACCGGCTGGATAACCTCGGGCGGTACGAGTTGGCGTTGGCTGCGGCCGAGGAGGCCGTCGCCCTGTACCGGGAGTTGGCTGCGCAGCTGCCCAACGCCCATCTATCCGGTCTGGCCGGCGCGCTGAACAACCTCGGCGGCCGGCTGAGTCGGCTCGGGCAGTACGAGTTGGCGTTGGCTGCGGCTGAGGAGGCTGTCACCTTGCGTCGGCGGTTGGTTGAGCAGCGGCCTGACGCCTATCTGCCCGGCCTGGCCGGCGCGCTGGCCAATGTCGGCAGCCGGCTGGATAACCTCGGGCGGTACGAGTTGGCGTTGGCTGCGGCCGAGGAGGCTGTCACCCTGTACCGGGGGTTGGCTGGTCACCGACCCCGACGCCTATCTGCCTGACCTGGCGACCGCGCTGACCCACCTTGGGGCGCAACTGGACAGCCTGGGGCGGTACGGGTTGGCGTTGACTGCGGCCGAGGAGGCCGTCGCCCTGTACCGGGGGTTGGCTGAGCAGCGACCAGACGCTCACCTGCCTGGTCTCGCCGGCGCGCTGAGCAACCTCGGCAGCCGGCTGGACCGGCTCGGTCGGCACGAGCCGGCGTTGGCTGCGGCCGAGGAGGCTGTCACCCTACGTCGGCGGTTGGCTGCGCAGCGACCCGACGTCCATCTGCGTGGCCTGGCGACCGCGCTGAATAACTTCGGCACCCCGCTGGACAACCTCGGGAGGTACGAATTGGCGTTGGCTGCGGCCGAGGAGGCCGTCGCCCTGTACCGGGGATTGGCTACGCGGCTACCCAACGCTCATCTGTCCGGTCTGGCCAGCGCGCTGAACAACCTTGGCGGCCACTTGGGTCGGCTCGGGCGATACGAGCCGGCGTTGGCTGCGGCCGAGGAGGCCGTCACCCTGTTCCGGGGGTTGGCTGAGCAGCGGCCCGACGCCCACCTACGGGACCTGGCGGGCACACTCAATAACCTCAGCAGCTGGCTGGAGGGCCTGGGACGGCAAGAAGCTGCACTCTCAGCGATGAGGGAATGCGTCCAAGCATGGCAGGCCGCATGCCGACACCACCCGGAGCTCTATGAGGGGCGTCTGGCTTTCGCTCAAGCGCAGCTCAGGCACCGCCACCCGCCACTCATCTAACGTGCAGCTATCCCACCACGGGGCAGCTCTACTATGCCATTGAATGGGGACTGATGGTCCCGATAAGCCTCAGGCGGCGCTCAGACCGGCTCAGGCTCGCCGGCGGGCACGTTGCCCGGGTCATCAGGCCCCGGCATCGGTTCCACGGGCGCCGGCGGAAGCGTCTCCGGAGTGTCCGGCGAGAGCGTGCCCGGGTCATCGGGAACCGGCTCGTCAGGGTTGATCGGCGGGTAGTCGTCGGGGTCCGGTCCTGGCATCACCATGCCTACTTAGTACACCAGCCCCGGTTTAGGCGCATCAGCCTTGCCCGGACCGAGCGGCCCTTGTCGGGGGCCGGCAGGCGTGTAGGAGAATGGCGCCAGGCCCCACCCGCGCTCGATGAGCGGGTGACCCGAAACACGCTCAACGTCGCGGCGCCGGGCCTGCTACTGACCGGTAACATAGGGACGTGGCCCGAGTACCGCAGCACGCATCGACCCCAAGCACCGCGCTGACCTCGACTCTCGAGAAGTAAGGACGATCACCGGATGAACATCGTTGTTCTGATGAAGCAGGTGCCCGACACCTACGCCGAGCGCAAGCTCAGCTCCACCGACAACACCCTGGACCGCGAGGCCTCCGACGCCGTCATCAACGAGATCGACGAGTACGCGATCGAAGAAGGGCTGCGGCTCAAGGAAGCGCACGGCGGCGAGGTCACGATCCTGACCATGGGCCCTGAGCGGGCCACCGAGTCGCTGCGCAAGGCGCTGTCGATGGGCGCGGACAAGGGCGTGCACGTCGTCGATCCCGCGCTGCACGGCTCGTGCGTCATCACCACCGCCAAGGTGCTGGCCAAGGCGCTGGGCACCCTGGAGTACGACCTGGTCATCGGCGGGTTCGAGGCCACCGACTCCCGGCTGTCGGTGCTGCCCGCCCTGGTCGCCGAGGCCACCGGCCTGCCGCAGCTGTCCGGCGCCCGCAAGGTGACCGTGGACGGCTCGAGCGTCACCGTCGAGCGGGTCACCGAGGCAGGCTACGACGTCGTGCAGGCCAGCACCCCGGCCGTGCTCAGCGTGGTCGAGAAGATCAACGACCCGCGCTACCCGTCCTTCAAGGGCATCATGGCCGCCAAGTCCAAGCCGGTCACCACGCTGACCCTGGCCGAGCTGGGGTTGGCCGAGAACGAGGTGGGCCTGGCCGCGGCGACCACCATGGTGGAGTCCTTCGAGCTCGCGCCGCCGCGCGCCGCGGGTGTCGTCGTCAAGGACGACGGCAACGGCGGCGCCGCGATCGCGGAGTACCTGGCAAGCAAGAAGCTCATCTGAGCCGGCTGACTGACCTCAGACGGCCGACTCACCGAGACGACTGACTTACCCCAGACGACGACAGGACTCGATTTCCATGGCTGAAGTACTCGTACTGATCGATTCGGCGGACGGCAAGCTCAAGAAGTCCGCACTCGAACTGCTCACCGCCGCCCGCTCGCTCGGCGAGCCGGCTGCCG
Source organism: Jatrophihabitans sp. (assembly GCA_036399055.1). Taxonomy (NCBI): domain Bacteria; kingdom Bacillati; phylum Actinomycetota; class Actinomycetes; order Jatrophihabitantales; family Jatrophihabitantaceae; genus Jatrophihabitans; species Jatrophihabitans sp. The sequence goes on along the minus strand of DASWNX010000011.1, from coordinate 61,430 downwards.
TCGTGATCGGCGCGCCCGGCGGCGCCGCGGCCCTGCGCGACCAGCTCGCCGAGTACGGCGCGGCCAAGGTCTACGCCGCCGAGAGCGACGAGATCGCCGACTACCTGGTCGCGCCCAAGGCCGAGATCCTGGCCGGCATCGCCGCACAGGCCTCGCCGGCCGCGATCCTGGTGGCTTCCACCCCCGAGAACAAGGAGATCGCCGCCCGGGCCGCGTTCAAGCTCGACTCCGGATTCCTCGCCGACGCGATCGAGGTCAACGCCGACGGCTCGGCCAAGCAGTCCATCTTCGGCGGCGCCGTCACGGTCAGCTCGCGGGTCTCCCGCGGCATTCCGGTGATCAGCCTTCGCGCGAACTCGGTGCCGCCGCAGCCCGCCTCCGGCGCTGCCGAGCAGGTCGACGTCGCAGTCGCCCTGTCAGAGTCGGCCAAGGCCTCCAAGGTGGTGGACCGGGTCACCGAGGCCAAGGGGTCCCGGCCCTCGCTGCAGGACGCCTCCGTCATCGTCTCCGGTGGCCGGGGCGTCGGCTCGGCCGACAACTTCTCCGTGGTCGAAGGCGTCGCCGACTCCCTCGGCGCCGCGGTGGGCGCCTCGCGCGCAGCCACCGACGCCGGCTGGGTGCCGCATCAGATGCAGGTCGGCCAGACCGGTGTCACCGTGTCGCCGCAGCTCTACGTGGCGCTCGGGATCTCCGGGGCGATCCAGCACCGGGCCGGCATGCAGACGTCGAAGACCATCGTCGCGGTCAACAAGGACGCCGAGGCGCCGATCTTCGAGCTGGCCGATTTCGGCGTGGTGGGCGACCTGTTCACGGTCGCCCCGCAGCTTGCCGACGAGGTGAGCAAGCGCAAGGGGTAGCCGTCTGGGGCCATTACACTGGGCCCAGTGACCGCGGCATCGGAGTTCGTCGAACGACCTGGCTCCGGGGGCGAGTCGATCTTCTCGCCCCGCTACCGGATCACCACGCTCGGCATCCTGATCCTGATGACGATCATCGCCTTCGAGGCGCTGGCCGTCGCGACCGCGCTGCCGACCGCCGCTCGTAGCCTGAACGGGCTGGCCTCCTACGGCTGGGCCTTCACCGGCTTTCTGGTGGCAAGCGTGGTCGGCATGGTCGTGTCGGGGATGTACTCCGACATCCACGGCGCCCGCCGGCCGTTGCTGGTCGGCTTGCTGCTGTTCATCGTCGGCCTGGTGATCGGCGGCGCGGCGGAGTCGATGTGGATGCTGGTCGCCGCCCGGTTCGTGCAGGGTCTGGCGACCGGGCTGCAGATCACCGCCATGTACGTGGTGATGGGCGAGGTCTACTCCGACCAGGTCAGGCCCCGGATCTTCGCCGCTCTGGCCAGCGCCTGGGTCATCCCCGGACTGGTCGGCCCGGTGGTGGCCGGCTGGATCACCGAGCAGCTGTCCTGGCGATGGGTCTTCAGCGGCCTGGCGCCGTTCGTGGCGCTCGGCGGTCTGCTGATGCTGCCGTCACTGCGCCAGCTGCGCCGCTCCACCGGCTCCTCGGCTCGGATGGATCGGCGCCGGATCGGCTACGCGTTGCTGACCGCCTGCGGCGTCGCGGGGGTGGCCAACCTCGGCGAGAACCTGCACGCCCTGGGCGCGGCCGGCGCGCTGGCGGGGGTGGTGGCCATGGTGGTCGGCCTTCGCCGGCTGCTGCCCGCCGGAACGCCGCGCTTCGTGTCCGGGGTGCCGGCCGCGATCGCCTTTCGTGGGGTGCTGGCCGGGATCTTCGTCGGCATGGAGGTCATCGTCCCGCTGACCCTGTCGGTGCAGCTGCACTACTCACCGACCATGGCGGGCACGCCGTTGATCCTCTCGGCCCTCAGCTGGGCCACCGCGTCGGCGATCCAGGGCCGCCTCCGGCAACCCAACCGCGCGGCGCTGGTCGCGCTGGGGCTGGCGCTGATGGCCGTCGCGGGGGTGGGAATGGCGCTGGTGGCGCTGCGGACGGTGCCCGGCGCCTTCGCCTTCGCGGTCTGGCCGTTCGCCGGTTTCGGGGCCGGGTTCGCGATCACCAGCTCAAGCGTGGTGATGCTGGAGTGCACCACCGACGCCGACCGGGGTTCGGACTCAGCCGCCCTGCAGCTGTCGGACTCCTCGGTCAGCGCCATCTCGGCCGCGTTCGCGGGGGCGCTGATCGCCCTGGCGGTGCACGGCCGGATCAGCTACGGCGTCGGCTTCGCGGTGGTGTACCTGAGCATGGCCGGACTGGGCGTGCTGGTGATCAGCCGAGCCTCCCGGCTGCGGGCGCCGGCGGGGGTCGGTCAGGGCGGCGGCGCGGAGTTGGCGGCCGGTGGCGCCCAGCCCGGCGGTGGCGGCGGCCAACCGGTCCAGGCATCGGTCGAACAAGGCCGCCCAGGCTCAGTAAGCTCCTGACGATGCCTTATCTCGATCATGCCGCCACCACCCCGATGCTGCCGGAGGTCATCGACGCGATCTCCGCGTCGATGCGGGCCTCCAGCACCGGAGCCGTCGGCAACCCCTCATCGGTGCACACCTCCGGCAGGCAGGCCCGCCGGATCATCGAGGAGTCCCGGGAGCGGCTGGCCGGCGTGCTGGACGCCCGGCCCTCGGAGGTGATCCTCACCAGCGGAGGCACCGAGGCGGACAACCTGGCGGTCAAAGGCATCTACCTGGCCCGCCGGTCGGCAGACCCCGCCCGTCGAAAGCTGCTGGTCAGCGCGGTCGAGCATCACGCGGTGCTCGATTCCGCGGATTGGCTGGTGGCCCACGAGAAGGCCGAGCTGGTGCTGCTGCCGGTCGACGCCCACGGCGTGGTGCAGCCCGAGACGTTGGCCGCGGCGCTGGCCGAGGACCCTGACGCGGTTGCCCTGGTGAGCGTCATGTGGGCCAACAACGAGGTCGGCAGCATCCAGCCGGTCCGCGAGTTGGCTGAGATCGCGCACGCCTACGGCGTGGCGTTCCACACCGACGCGGTGCAGGCCGTCGGTTCTCTCGACGTCTCCTTCGCCGCCTCCGGCGTCGACGCGATGACGGTCACCGCTCACAAGATGGGCGGGCCCTACGGCGCCGGGGCGCTGCTGCTGGGCCGAGGAGTCGACTGCATGCCGGTGCTGCACGGCGGCGGTCAGGAGCGCGACGTCCGCTCGGGCACCCTGGACACACCGGGCGCGGTCGGGTTCTCGCTGGCCGCCGAGCTCGCGGTGAGCAGGCGCGTCGAGCTCGCCTCCCGGCTGACCGGGCTGCGCGAGCTGCTGATCACCGGCGTGCTGGAGGCGGTCCCGGACGTCCAGCTCAACGGCCATCCGAGGCACCGGTTGCCTGGCAACGCCCACCTGTCCTTCTCCGGCTGCGAAGGCGACTCGTTGCTGATGCTGCTGGACGCCCGGGGCGTGGAGTGCTCGACCGGCTCGGCCTGCTCGGCCGGAGTGGCCCAGCCCTCGCACGTGCTGCTGGCGATGGGGGCCGACCAGCAACGGGCCCGTGGCGCGCTGCGGCTGTCGCTGGGCCACACCTCGACAGAGCAGGACGTCCGGACCGTGATCGAGGTGATCGGCCCGGTGGTCGAGCGGGCCCGCAGGGCAGGCGCGGCGGCCAACCTGGCCACCATGGCCGGACGTGGAGCATGAGGATGGTCGTATGAAGGTCCTGGCAGCCATGAGCGGTGGCGTCGACTCGGCAGTCGCCGCGGCCCGAGCGGTCGCCGCCGGCTGGGACGTGACCGGCGTCCACCTGGCGTTGTCGCGCCAGCCCGCCACGCTGCGCACCGGGTCCCGGGGCTGCTGCTCGCGCGAAGATGCCCACGACGCCCGGCGCACCGCCGACATCCTGGGCATCCCGTTCTACGTCTGGGACTTCGCCGAGCGCTTCCAGGCCGATGTGATCGACAACTTCATCGAGGAGTACCAGGCGGGCCGCACGCCCAACCCGTGCCTGCGGTGCAACGAGCAGATCAAGTTCTCCGCGCTGCTGGACCGGGCGCTGGCCCTCGGGTTCGACGCGGTGGTCACCGGTCACCACGCCCGGCTGGCCGACGGCTGGCTGAGCCGGTCGGTGGACGCGGCCAAGGACCAGTCCTATGTGCTGGCGGTGCTGACGCGTGAGCAACTGGCGCACGCGGTCTTCCCCCTCGGGGACTCCACCAAGGACGAGGTCCGCGCCGAGGCGGCGCGGCTGGGGCTGGCGGTCGCCACCAAGCCCGACTCGCATGACATCTGCTTCATCGCCGACGGCGACACCCAGGGCTTTCTGGCCAGCCGGCTGGGGGAGCGCCCCGGCGACATCGTCGACACCGACGGCGCGGTGCTCGGCGCGCACGCCGGGACTCATCAGTTCACCGTCGGCCAGCGCAAGGGACTGAACCTCAGCACCCCCAGCCCGACCGGCGAACCCCGCTATGTGCTGTCGATCCAGCCCAAGTCCAACACCGTGGTGGTGGGCAGCGCCGCGGACCTGGAGGTCACCGAGGTCCGGGGCGAGCGGCCGCTCTGGATCGCCGACGTGCCGACAGCGGCCTTCGACTGCCAGGTCCAGTTGCGGGCGCACGGCATGGTGTCGGCGGCGCGCGTCCATCTGGAGGCCGACGGCGTCCGCGCCGAGCTGAGGCAGTCCCAGCGCGGAGTCGCCGCCGGCCAGGCGCTGGTGATGTACGACGGCGACCGGGTGCTCGGCTCAGCCACCATCGCCGGCGCCGACAACGGCCCGCGCGCCGACCGGCCGTTCCAGCACAGCGCTGTCAACGCCGGATGAGCCACCCCTGGCCGGCCGGCGCCTCGACCGGGATCGGCTCGCTGCCCGGCGCCGACCCGGCTGAAGCCGTCCGGCTGGTGCTCGGCGAGGTCGGCGACCTGCCCTACCTGCCCGAGCTGCCCGGTCGCGGCTTCGGCGCCGACGCGGTCGCCCGCGCCGGCGCGCTGCTGATCGACTTTCCGGTGGAGTGGCAACCGCACGGCTGGACCGTCACCAGCTCCTCCGGACGCGACCTGGCGCGAGCTCGCGATCACCTCAACCGCGACCTGGACGCCCTCACCGAGCAGGCGCAGGGCGTGGCGCTGCTGAAAGTCTCGGTGTGCGGGCCGATGACGCTGGGCGCCGCCCTGGAACTGCCCAACCTGCACAAGGTGCTGACCGATCCCGGCGCCTTCCGCGCCCTGGCGGAGTCGCTGACCGAAGGCGTGCGGTCGCTGCTGGCCGACCTGGGCGCCCGGCTTCCGGGCACCGCGTTCGTGTTGCAGGTGGATGAGCCGGGCCTGCCGCAGGTGCTCAACGGCCAGGTGCCCACGCCGTCCGGGTACGGCACCGTCCGGTCGCTGCCCCGGTCGGTGGCCGGCCCGGCCCTGGCCGGCCTGCTCGAAGTCGCCGCGCCCGGGCACCGGGTGGTGCACTGCTGCGCCGGGCGAGTGCCCCTGGACCTGCTCGCCAGCTCCGGGGCCTCAGCGGTCTCGATCGACGCGGGCCTGATCACCAACGCCTCCCTCGACGTGCTGGGGGAGCTGGTCGAGGCCGGCGTCTCGCTGTGGTTGGGGGTGTTTCCCGGCCTCGACGCCCCGATCTCGGCCGACGCCGCGCGCAAGCAGATCCGGGAGCTCTGGGGCAAGCTGGGCTTCGATCCGAACCTGCTCGCTGGATCGGTCGTCCCGACGCCGTCCTGCGGCCTGGCCGGGGCCTCGTTGCCCTACGCCCGCCGGGTGATGTCGATGTTGACCGAGGTCGGCAGGTCGCTGCGCGACGGCTTGGACTGAGGCCTCGGCTGAGGCTGCCGGGACCCAGGCCGGTCAGCCGAGGGCGCTGGTGAGCGAGCCGTCGGCCGCCAACTCAACCGCCAGTGGCTGGCCGGCGAACCGCAGGCCGGTCACCGTCAGCTCGCCCACCGGCAGCGCGCCGTCGGGCCCCGGTCGCAGCGGCCGGAACTCCAGCGAGCCGGTCGGCGCGTCCGGCCGCGGACCCAGCAACGCCGCCATGATCGCGATCGAGGACGCGGCCGACCAGGCCTGTGGCCGGCACGAGGCCGGGTAGGGGACCGGGCCCCGGCCGGGTTCGGCGCGCTGGCCGCCGTAGAGCTCCGGCATCCGGTAGCCGAAGGCGGGGGCGGCTGCCAGCACTCCTGAGATCAGGCCGGCGGCCGCCTCGGCGGCGCCCGCGACCCCCTCAGCGGCGGCCGCCGCCAGGCCGGTGATGGCGATGGCGGTGTCATGGGTCCAGACCGAGCCGTTGTGGTAGCTCAGCGGGTTGAAGCCGGCCGAGGAGCCGGCCAGCGTGCGCAGCCCGAAGCCCGAGGACAACTCGGGCGAGCCGAGGCGCCGGGCGATCAGAGCCGACTCCTGCGGGGTCAGCAGCCCGAGCCCGAGCAGATGGCCCATGTTGGAGGCGACCGAGTCCACCGGCTCGCCGTGGCCGTCCAGCGCCAGCGCTGGATAGCCGCCCTGGTCGTCGCTGAGCCAGAACCGCTGCCTAAAGCGCTCGGCCAGCTCAGCGGCCCAGCCGCGCCAGCGCTGCGCGCCGGGACGGCCGAACGCCTCCAGCAGCGTCGCGCCGGCCATCGCTGCGGCGTAGCCGTAGGCCTGCACCTCGCTGAGGGCGATCGGGGCCTCGGCGAGCCGGCCGTCGCGAAACTGGATCGCCTCGCCGGAGTCCTTCCAGCCCTGGTTGGCCAGGCCGTGTCCTGAGCGGTCGGCGTAGCTGAGAAAGCCGTTGGCGTCCAAGGCGAAGTCGGCCATCCAGGCCAGCGCTCGCTCCAGGTTTCCGAGCAGCCGCTCGACCTCCGGCTCGGCCATGCCCCAGCGCCAGCTGTCGTGCAGCAGCAGGATCCACAGCGCAGTGGCGTCGACGGTGCCGTAGTAGGTGGCGGGCAGCCGCAGCCGCCGGTCCGGCTGGTGGCCGGAACCGTGCTCGGTGGCCGCCGCCCGGATCTCGTGCAGGATCTTGCCCGGCTCCTCGGCCGAGTCCCGGTCGACCCGGCTGCCCTGCCGGCGGGCCAGGACGCGCAGGGTGCCGGCGGCCAGCTCGGTGCCCAGCGGCAGCGACATCCGCGCAGAGATCAGGCAATCACGGCCGAACAGGGTCAGGTACCACGGCGCCCCGGCGCCGAAGAAGTGGTCGTGCGCGGCGGCCGGGTCGGCCAGCTCCAGCGCGGCCAGGTCAGCCACCGAGCGCGTCAGCAGGTTGCCCAACCGCGAGTCGCGGGCCCGGACGCTCGGCGTCGCCAGCTGGGACCGCCCGGCCGGCGCGCTCACCACCGGCGGCCTCGGGTCCAGCGCCGCGTACCGGACCTCGATCAGCGAGGTCTGGCCGTGCCCGAGGTCGACGTCCCAGCTAAGGGCAGCCGGCTGCAGGCTGATCTGGGCCGGGGCGGGAAAGGCGCTGGCACTGACCCGGACGCCTTCGGGCCCGTCCCAGCCCAGGCCGCCGGTCAGCCTGGCGGCGGCAAGCGGCGGGCCGGCGTCACCGGCTTTCACCGCGGCGATGCCGGCCAGGTCGCAGGCCAGCTCGAGGGTGAGCCTGGTGCGCACCGGCAGCCGGGCCATGGAGGTGATGGCCACCGACTCGCTGGCCCCCGATCCCGAGACGGCCCAGCGCCGCTCGATCCAGACGGTCGGGTCAGCGCCCGGGTCGCCGAGCCCGCGCGCCACCGACACGCTGCGGGCGCCGCCGGAACCGACCGGCTCGGCGGAGATCGGCGCCAGCTCGGCGCCGGCCACCGTCAGCACCGACCGGGACAGGATCCGGCGGTCGGCCAGGTACACGCCCTGCGCGCCGCCGTCCCTGAGCTGGCCGTCCGGATCGGTCAACGCCAGCGCCGGCGCCGCCACGCAGACGAGCAGCTCGTGCAGGTAGGGCTGGCGGCCCGCCGCGTCGGTCATCTCAGCCTCCTGGCTCTTCGCGCGAGCGCTCATCGCCGGATGAGGTCCGCTCCTCGGCGCTGTCGCGCCTGCGATGCTCCCTCATCTGGCCTCCTGGCTCTTCGCGCGAGCGCTCATCGCCGGATGAGGTCCGCTCCTCGGCGCTGTCGCGCCTGCGATGCTCGGTCATCTGCCGAGCACGCGGTTCACGGTGGTGGCCAGCCGCGACGGCCGGCCGTGGCGGTCCTCGGCCCGGTCGGCCCAGCTCATCGCCCGCAGGCCGGCGTTGGCGCCCAGCCAGCGCAACGGCTCGAACTCCCAGTCCGGGGATCGGTGACCGACCCACGGCAGGCTCGTCAGCTCGCTGCCGCGGCCCAGCGCCAGGTCAGTCAACGTCCGGCCGGCCAGATTGGTGGCGGCCACGCCGTCGCCGGCATAACCGCCGGCCCAGCCCAGGCCGGTCGAGCGGTCCAGGCCGACCGAGGGATGCCAGTCCCGGGTGATGCCCAGCGGCCCGCCCCAGCTGTGGCTGATCGGCACGTCGGCTGCGACCGGCAGCAACTGCGCCAACGCCGTTCGCAGCGCTGCGAACACCGCCGGCGCCCGGTCGTACTCGGGCGAGATCCGGGAGCCGAAGTGGTACGGGGCGCCGCGCCCGCCGAACAGCAGCCGGTCGTCGGCGCTGCGCTGGCCGTAGATGATCAGGTGGCGAAAGTCGGTGAAGGTCTGCCTGGATGCCAGGCCGATCTGCTGCCAGCTGCGTTGCGGCAACGGCTCGGTGGCGATCATCAGCGAGTACACCGGCGCGACGCTTCGCCGCTGCCCCGGCAGCCGAGCGCTGAATCCCTCGGTCGCCCGGATGACCAGCTCGGCGCGCAGGTCGCCGTGCCGGGTGCGCACCCGGCCGGGTTCGATGCTCAGCGCGGGGGTCTGCTCATAGAGGGACACGCCAAGCTCCACCACCCGGCGGGCCAGGGAGCGGGCCAGCTTGGCCGGGTGGATCGCCGCGCAGTGCCGGGTGTAGACGCCGCCGAGCACCGAGGTGGCGGCCAACTGCTGTGAGGCCGCGGCAGCGTCGAGCAGCTCGACGTCCTCGACGCCGAAGCCGAACGCCCTGGCCTGCTCGACCTCCTCGGCGGCCCGGCGCAGCTGGGGTCGGCTGCGGGCCAGCGAGACGGCGCCGCCGGCCGCCCAGTCAGCGTCCAGGCCGTCGTCCTGGATGACCCGGCCGACCTCGGTGACTGCTGCCTGCATGGCGCGGTACTGCCGCACGGCGGCGTCACGGCCGTGCTCGCGGGCCAGCCGGGGCAGTGACACCGGGTACAGCGCCGAGCACCAGCCGCCGTTGCGTCCGGAGGCGCCGAACCCGGCCACCTCCGCCTCGATGACGGCGATCCGCAGCGCCGGGTCGGCGCGGGCCAGGTAGTACGCCGTCCACAAGCCGGTGTAGCCGGCGCCCACGATGGCGACGTCGACTGCCCGCTCGCCCGGGCCGGCGGTGGCCAGCGACGGACGCGGGGTCAGATCGTCGCCGGCGGTGGCGTGCCAGAACGACAGGCTGCGGTAATCGGTGGCAGGGGTTATGCGAGCACCTCGGTGATGGCCCGGCTCTCATAGCCCAAGGCCTGGCCGACCTGGGCGTTGGTGAGCTCACCGGCGTGGGTGCTCAGGCCCAGCGCCAGCGCCGGGTCCGAGCGCAGCGCGTCCTGCCAGCCGCGGTTGGCCAGCTCCACCGCGTAGGGCAGCGTGACGTTGGTGAGCGCGTAGGTCGAGGTGTGCGGCACGGCGCCGGGCATGTTGGCGACGCAGTAGAACATCGAGTTGTGCACCGCGTAGGTCGGGTCGGCGTGGGTGGTCGGCCGCGAGTCCTCGAAGCAACCGCCCTGGTCGATGGAGATGTCGACCAGGACCGAGCCGGGCTTCATCCGCGACACCAGGTCGTTGCTGATCAGCGTCGGGGCCTTGGCGCCGGGGATCAGCACCGCGCCGATCACCAGGTCGGCGTCGAGAACCGCCCGCTCGACCTCGTAGGCGTTGGAGGCGATGGTCTGGCAGTGGCCCCGGTAGATGGCGTCCATCTGGCGCAGCCGGGCGACGTTGCGGTCCAGCAGCAGCACCTCGGCCTGCATGCCGAGCGCGATGGTGGCCGCGTTCTGGCCCGACACCCCGGCGCCGATCACCACGACCTTGGCCGCGTAGGTGCCGGGGACGCCGCCCATCAGCACGCCGCGTCCGCCGCCGTGGCGCATCAAGTGGTACGAGCCGACCTGCGGGGCCAGCCGGCCGGCCACCTCCGACATCGGGGCCAGCAACGGCAGCGAGCCGTCGGGCAGCTGGACGGTCTCATAGGCGATCGAGGTGGTGCCGGCCTTGAGCAACGCGTCGGTGCAGTCGCGTCCGGCGGCCAGGTGCAGGTAGGTGAACAGGACCTGGTCCGAGCGCATCCGGCCGTACTCCTCGGCGATGGGCTCCTTGACCTTGAGGATCAGGTCACCGGCGGCCCAGACGTCGTCGGCGTGGGGCAGGATCTCCGCGCCAGCCGCCACGTAGTCCTGGTCGGGAATCGAGGACCCGACACCGGCCTCGGCCTCGACGTAGACCTGGTGGCCGTTGCGGACCAGCTCATTGACGCCCGAGGGCGTGATCGCCACCCGGTACTCGTGGTTCTTGACTTCGCGGGGGATGCCGACCTTCATGACGTTTCCTCTTCCATCGACGTTGACAGCTGATGAGACGTGCTGACCGGACAGCTCGTCCAGTAGCGCCGGCCCCCTGTGCCCGCTGAGCCTAGGGAACTAACTCCAAACAATGAAGCTTTGCCTGCTGGATTACTAGTGAAGTGAAGTAAATTCTGTCAGAGTGCCTATATGTCCCCCACAGGTTCGGAGCGACCCGGCCAGCCTGGCATTCCGTCGAACAGCGTGCGGGAGCTGACGCGCGCGCGACGCGCCGACGCCGGCGGTCGGTCGCCCGATCAGGCAGCCGGCCTGGACCTGGTGGACCGCGCGATCCTGCGGGCGCTGACCGCCGACGCCCGGATACCGAACAACGCCCTGGCCGACCTGGTCGGGATAGCGCCCTCGACCTGCCTGGGCCGGGTGCGGTCGCTGCGCGAGCGGGGGGTGATCCGCGGCTTTCACGCCGACATCGACCCGGCGTCGGTGGGCCGTGCCATCCAGGCGATGATCGCCGTCCGCATGCAGTCCCACGCTCGCAGCCACATCGCCGAGTTCGCCGCGACCGTGTCGCAGCTTCCCGAGGTGCTCAACGTGTTCTTCCTGGCCGGCGCCGATGACTTCTTGCTGCATGTGGCTGCCCGCGACACCGAGAACCTGCGCAACTTCGTCGTCGTCAATCTCAGCGGCAACCCCGACGTCGCCCTGACCGAGACGAACCTGATCTTCGAGCACATCCGGTCCGGGGCCGGCTACTGAGCCAGGCCGAACGCGGCCCCGAGGCGTGCCCGACGCGGGCACGCCTCGGGACCGTGGCGACTAGTGCCTAGATCTGGTTGGCGCCCTCGGTCAGCACCGCGCGCAGGATCTGCTCGATCTCGTCGAACTCGGCTTGGCCGCAGATCAGCGGCGGAGCCAGCTGGATGACCGGGTCCCCGCGGTCATCGGCGCGGCAGTACAGCCCGGCCTCGAACAGCGCCTTGGACAGGAAGCCTCGCAGCAGCCGCTCGGCCTCGTCGTCGTTGAAGGTCTCCTTGGTGGCCTTGTCCTTGACCAGCTCGATCCCGTAGAAGTAGCCGTCGCCCCGGACGTCGCCCACGATCGGCAGATCCGTCAGCTTCTCCAGCGTCGAGCGGAAGGCGTTCTCGTTGTCCAGCACCCGCTGATTGAGGCCCTCCCGCTCGAAGATGTCGAGGTTGGCCAGCGCGACCGCCGAGGACACCGGGTGGCCGCCGAAGGTGTAGCCGTGCGGGAAGAAGGTGGCGCCCTGCAGGAACGGCTCGACCAGCCGTTCGGAGACGATGCAGGCGCCGATCGGGGAGTAGCCCGAGGTCATGCCCTTGGCGCAGGTGATCATGTCGGGGACGTAGTCGTACTTCTGGCCGCCGAACATCGTGCCCAGCCGGCCGAAGGAGCAGATCGTGTCGTCGGACACCAGCAGCACGTCGTACTGGTCGCAGATCTCACGCACGCGCTGCATGTAGCCCGGCGGCGGCGGGAAGCAGCCGCCGGAGTTCTGCACCGGCTCCAGGAAGACCGCCGCGACCGACTCCGCGCCCTCCATGAGGATGGCGGCCTCGATCTGGTTGGCAGCCCACAGGCCGAACATCTTCAGGTCATCGCCGTAGACCGGTGCCCGGTAGAAGTTGGTGTTGGCCACCTTGTGCGCGCCTGGCACCAGCGGCTCGAACATCGTCTTGGCGGCGGGGATGCCGGTGAGCGCCAGCGCCCCCTGCGGGGTGCCGTGGTAGGCGACGTAACGCGAGATCACCTTGTGCTTCTCGGGCTTTCCGGTGAGCTTGAAGTACTGCTTGGCCAGCTTCCAGGCCGTCTCGACCGCCTCGCCGCCACCGGTGGTGAAGAACACCCGGTTCAGGTCGCCGGGGGTGTGGGCGCTCAACCGCTCGGCGAGCTCGATGGCCTTGGGGTGGGCGTAGGACCAGATCGGGAAGTAGGCCAGTTCGCTGGCCTGCCGGCTGGCGGCCTCGGCCAGCTCCCGGCGCCCGTGCCCGGCCTGCACGGTGAACAGGCCGGACAGCCCGTCCAGGTAGCGCCTGCCCTGGATGTCATAGACGTAGGCGCCCTCGCCCCGCTCGATGATCGGCACCGGCGAGTCCTGGTAGGAGGAAAGCCGGGTGAAGTGCATCCAGAGGTGGTCACGGGCAGAGTCGGAGAGCCGCTCGGCCCGCTCGCTGTCGTAGTTGGTGCTCGGTTCAAAGCTGCTGGCTGTCATGCGATACCCCAGTTGTAGGTTTGTTTCTTGAGTTTCAGGTACATGAATGTCTCGGTGCGGCGGACGCCGGCAAGCTTTCGGATCCGCTCGTTGATCAGCTCCAGCAAGTGCTCGTCGTCGACCACGACAGCCTCGGCGAGGATGTCGAAGGAGCCCGCTGTCAGCACCACGTACACCAGCTCGGGAATCTCGGCCAGCGCCGAGGCCGCGCTTTCCAGGTCGCCCTCGATGTTGATGCCGATCATCAGCTGGCGGGCGAAGCCGATCTGCTGCGGGTCGGCCACCGCCACGATCTGCACGGCGCCGGACTCGATCAGCTTCTGCACACGCTGGCGGACTGCCGCCTCGGACAACCCGACCGCCTTGCCGATGCTGGCGTAGGGCCGCCGTCCGTCCTGCTGCAGCTGCTCGACGATGGCTTTGGAGGTGTCGTCCAGTTGCGGGCGGGCGGACTGGCGCCGAGAAACTGCCATAGAACGAATAGTGCAGTAGTGGATGGCATAACGCAAGTGAATCCGAAGCAAAATGACTCTGAGAGGGCCCATATCGTGCGCTCGGGTGTCGACCGCTGGAACAAAGAGCCCGCTGCGCCGGCTGGGCTGGCCGCAACGGCCGGCCCGGGGCGGGGCGAGCCGGCGGCCTGCGCCTGGCCCGGTGGAAGTCCCTGCCTGCGTGGAGAACCGGCAGCCGAATCGTTCTGCGATTGCCGCTCACGCCTGCGACGAAGATGTGACCATCCCTGGCTAGCATGGCCTAGATCCGATGGCGTCCACAGGCGTCGCGCCCGATCGAACGAGGGAGACATCCGATGACCGACCGCCCTACCGATCGGGATCACGACTTCGACCGCGCCCTCACCCGGGGCCTGCTCAGCCGCCGGACCATGCTCGCCGGAATCGGGGGCGCGGGGCTGGCAAGCCTGCTGGCCGCCTGCGGCACCAAGGGCACCGCGACCAAGGCCGACCCGTCCTCGCAGGCGGCGGCGGACCGCTCGGACACCGAGAAGGTCCTCAGCTGGTCCAACTGGCCCGAGTACATCGACGTCAATGACGACACCCAGGCCCACCCCACCCTGGACGCCTTCAGCAAGCAGACCGGCATCAAGGTCACCTACACCGAGGACTACAACGACAACGACGAGTTCTTCGCCAAGGTGCAGCCGCAACTGCGCGCCGGCGCTGACACCGGCCGCGACCTGTGGTGCTCCACCGACTGGATGGTGGCCAAGCTGATCCGGTTGAACTGGGTGCAGGAGCTGGACAAGGCCAACATCCCCAACGCCAAGAACGTCCAGGACACCCTGGCCGACGTCGAGTTCGACCCCGGACGCAAGTTCTCGCTGCCCTGGCAGTCCGGCTTCACCGGCATCGGCTACAACCCCAAGGCCACCGGCGGCAAGAAGATCGAGACGTTCGAGCAGCTGCTCACCGACAAGGCGCTCAAGGGCAAGGTCACCCTGCTCACCGAGATGCGCGACACCGTCGGCATGGCGCTGCTGGCGATGGGCAAGGACCCCGCCAAGTTCACCGACGCCGACTTCGACGCCGCCATCGCGCAACTGGCCGAGGCCAAGGAGAGCGGCCAGCTCAAGGGCTTCACCGGCAACGAGTACGGCAAGGGCCTGGCCTCCGGCGACATCGCCGCGTGCCTGGCCTGGACCGGCGACGTGGTGCAGCTCAAGGCCGACAACCCGAGCCTGGGGTACACGCTGCCCTCGACCGGCCATCTGATCTGGTCGGACAACTTCGTGATCCCGAACAAGGCCAAGCACAAGAAGAACGCCGAGATCCTGATCAACTACTTCTACGACCCGAAGGTCATGGCGCAGGTCGTGGGCTACGTCAACTACATCTCGGTGGTCAAGGGCGCTGAGGACATCCTGGTCGCCGAGGACCCCGACGTCGCCAACAACCCGCTGATCTTCCCTTCCGAGGAGGTGCTGGGCCGGGCGCATGTCTTCCGCGGTCTCACCGAAGAAGAGGAGACCAAGTACAACAAGGCATTCCAGGCTCTGACCACCGGTGGCTGAGCCGTTGCGGCAAGAGTCGGCCAGCGCGCTGGACAAGTCGGCCCCGGCCCGTTCAGGCGCGACGCCTGCGGGCGGGTCCCCGGACTCCGGCGATCTGACGCTGACCTCGCTGACCAAGCGGTTCGGTCCGTTCACCGCCGTGGACTGTCTGGACCTGAGGATCGCGCAGGGCTCGTTCTTCGCGCTGCTGGGCCCGTCCGGCTGCGGCAAGACCACCACCCTGCGGATGGTCGCCGGGCTCGAGCAGCCGACGCACGGCGAGATCCGGATCGGCAGCCGCGACATCACCTACGACAAGGCCTACCGGCGTCCGGTCAACACCGTCTTTCAGAGCTACGCGCTGTTTCCGCACCTGAGCGTCTGGGAGAACGTCGCGTTCGGCCTCAAGCGGCGGCGTTCGGCGCAGGTGGACAAGCAGGTCGCCGAGGTGCTGGAGCTCACCGAGCTGCAGACGCTGGCCCGGCGCAAGCCCGCGCAGCTGTCCGGCGGCCAGCAGCAGCGGGTGGCCCTGGCCCGCGCCATCGTCAACAAGCCGGCGGTGCTGCTGCTCGATGAGCCGCTGGGCGCCCTGGACCTGAAATTGCGCCGTCAGATGCAGGTGGAGCTCAAACGAATCCAGACCGAGGTCGGGCTGACCTTCGTGCACGTCACCCACGACCAGGAGGAGGCCATGACGATGGCCGACACCATCGCGGTGATGAACGCCGGACGGATCGAGCAGCTCGGCGCGCCGGCTGACCTCTATGAGAACCCGGCCACCACCTTCGCGGCGAACTTCCTGGGCCAGTCCAACCTGATCCGCGCCACCGTCGGGCAGCGGCAGTCGGGTTCGGCGACGGTGGCGCTGCCCAGCGGGACTGTGCGGGTGCCGGCTGACCGGCTGCCCAGCGGGATCGAGGAGGTGTGGGTCGGCGTCCGGCCCGAGAAAATCACCGTGCACGGTGAGACCGCGCACGGCCAACCGGTCGAGCCGGCCGCCGGCCTGAACCAGATCACTGGCGTCGTCACTGACGCCAGCTTCATGGGGGTCAGCACCCAGTACCTGGTCCGCACGCCCTGGGACCAGCAGTTGACGGTGTTCGAGCAGAATCGCAGCGCCGCCCTCCACCGGCCCGGTGACCGGGTCAGCCTGAGCTTCGCCGCCGAGCACACCTTCGCCCTCGACGCCGGCCAGGACAGCGCGGCCGGCATCGACCTCGACGGCGAGGCGGCCGGATGACCAGCGGCGCCCAGTCCCGCGGCGTTCAGGCCGTCGCTGAGCCCGACGCCGTCCGGCCACGGCGGCGGGTCGCCGGCATGCCGTACTTCCTGCTGCTGCCGGGCCTGTTGTGGCTCGCGGTGTTCTTCGTGATCCCGATGATCTTCCTGCTGTCCCAGTCGCTGCAGACCGGCACCCTGGAGACGGGCTACCAGCTGACCTTCCACTTCGCCACCTACACCGACTCGCTACAGCAGTTCTCCCGGCAGTTCCTGCGCTCGTTCCAGTACGCCTTCCTGGCCACCGTGCTGGCGCTGCTGATCGGCTACCCACTGGCCTACGCCATCGCGCTGAAGTCCGGCCGGTTCAAATCGGTGCTGCTGGTGATGGTCATCGCCCCGTTCTTCACCAGCTTCCTGCTGCGGACGCTGGCCTGGCAGACGATCCTGAACTCCGACGGCCTGGTGATGAAGTTCTTCCGCGGCACCCACCTGATCGAGCTGACCAGCGCGCTGGGCTGGACCAACGGCAGCCAACTGCTGAGCTCGCCGCTGGCCGTGGTGACCGGCCTGACCTACAACTTCCTGCCGTTCATGATCCTGCCGCTGTTCGCCAGCCTGGACCGCTTGGACCCGCGGCTGCTGGAGGCGGCCGGCGACCTGTACGCCACCCCGTTCACCGCCTTCCGCCGGGTCACGCTGCCGATGTCGATGCCCGGCGTGGTCGCGGGCACGCTGCTGACCTTCATCCCGGCGGCCGGGGACTACATCAACTCCCGGCTGCTGGGCAATCCGAACACCGCGATGATCGGCCAGGTGATCGAAGGCTATTTCCTGCGCATCAACGACTACCCGACCGCCGCCGCGCTGTCGTTCGCGCTGATGCTGACCATCCTGGTGCTGGTCTCGGTCTACATCCGCAAGTCCGGGACCGAGGAGCTGGTCTGATGGTCGCGACCATGCCCCGCGGCCGCGCCGCCGTCGCCGCGCCGCCCGCCCGCCGCCGCAGGTCGCCATGGGCGGTGCTGCGCGAGAACGTCGTCTGGGTGGTGGCGGTGCTGGCGTTGGTCTACCTGCTGCTGCCCAACCTGGTGGTGGTGCTGTTCTCCTTCAACAAGCCCAACGGCCGCTTCAACTACACCTGGCAGCGGTTCTCCTTCGACGCCTGGCTGAACCCGTGCGGGGCGCCGGGGATGTGCGAGTCGCTGAGCCTGTCGCTCAAGATCGGGGTGGCGGCCACGCTGGTCTCGACGCTGTTCGGGACGATGATCGCCTTCGCGCTGGCCCGGTACCGCTTCCGCGGCCGCACCGGGTCCAACCTGCTGATCTTCCTGCCGATGGCCACTCCCGAAGTGGTGATGGGCTCGTCGTTGCTGACGCTCTTCGTCAGCTCGGGGATACCGCTGGGCCGGATCACCATCCTCATCGCGCACATCATGTTCTGCCTCAGCTACGTGGTCGTCACCGTCAAGGCCCGCATCGCCGGCCTGGACCCGCGGCTGGAGCAGGCGGCCGCTGACCTGTACGCCAACGAGCTGCAGACCTTCCGCCGGATCACGCTGCCACTGGCCGCTCCGGGTATCGCGGCCGGCGCGCTGCTGGCGTTCTCGCTGTCCTTCGATGACTACATCATCACCAACTTCAACGCCTCCAACGCCTCGATCACCTTTCCGATGTACGTCTGGGGCGCGGCGGCGCGCGGAACGCCGGTGCAGATCAACGTGATCGGGACGGCGATGTTCGTGCTGGCGGTGCTAGCGGTGGCGATCGGCCAGCTGGCCGGGCGCCGTCGCCGTCGCAGTCGTTGAGGCGATGACCGACCACTCGGCCACCGCCGGTTCGGCGGCGCCGCGACCGCCCAGGTCGCGGGCCGGTTCGCAACACTGGTAACTGGAGGAGACATGGCGCGCTACGGCGCACAGTTCGGCCCCGACATCACCTTTCTGGGTGTGCCCCGATGTGACTGGGCCGATCCGGGCAGTTATCCCGACGCGGACGTGGTGATCCTCGGCGCGCCGTTCGACGGCGGCACCTCGCACCGTCCGGGCACCCGGTTCGGCCCGCAGTTCATCCGGCAGAGCTGCTACCTGGCCCACGACGGCAGCCGGCCGTCGCTGGCGATGCGGGTGGACGGCCTGCGTGACCTGGTGGTCTATGACGCCGGGGACGTGGAGCTGTTCTCCGGCGACGCCGAGCGCTCGGTGCGCGACCTGCAGGTGGCGGTGCACGCGGTGACCGCCACCGGGGCGATCCCGCTGATCCTGGGCGGCGATCACACCATCGCCTGGCCCGACGCTGCCGGGGTCGCCCAGCACCTGGGCCAGGGCAGGGTGTCGATGATCCACTTCGACGCGCACGCCGACACCGGTGACATCGAGTTCGGCTCGCTGGTCGGGCACGGCCAGCCGATGCGCCGGCTGATCGAGTCAGGCGCCGTGCGCGGAGACCGGTTCCTGCAGATCGGGCTGCGTGGCTACTGGCCGCCGCCGGAGACGCTGGACTGGATGGCCGAGCAGGGCATGCGCTCCTACGAGATGACCGAGATCACCGCCCGTGGCCTGGAGGCCTGCCTCACCGAGTCGTTCGCAATCGCCATGGACGAGTGCGACGGGGTGTTCCTGTCGGTCGACATCGACGTCTGCGACCCGGGCCACGCGCCGGGAACCGGGACGCCTGAGCCGGGTGGCCTGACCTCCCGGCAACTGCTGGACGCGGTCAGGAGGATCTGTTACGAGCTGCCGGTCGTGGGGATCGACCTGGTCGAGGTGTCACCGCCCTACGACCACGCCGACATCACCTCCTTCCTGGCCAACCGGGTGGTGCTGGAGTCGTTGTCGGCGATCGCCCGGCGGCGCAAGGACGCCGCCGACGGCACCCGCTGGGACCCGTTCCAACCGCTGCTGGACGGCCGGTGACCCCGTGCGGTTGCTGATTCTGGGCGCCGGCGGGGTGGGCTCGGCGGTGGCCAAGATCGCGGCCCGGCGGCCGTTCTTCGAACACGTGCTGCTGGCCGACTACGACCTGGCACGCGCGCGACGGGCCGCGGCTGAAGCCGGGGACCCGCGGCTGGCGGCGGTTCAGCTGGACGCCTCCGATGAGGCGGCGATCAGCCGGCTGCTCACCGAGCAGCGCGTCGACGCCGTCCTCGGGGCGACCGACCCGCGGTTCACCATGCCGATCTTCCGGGCCGCGTTGGCTTCGGGCACGCACTACCTGGACATGGCGATGTCGCTGTCGCGCCCGCACCCGCGGGACCCGTTCTCCCGGACCGGCGTGAAGCTGGGTGACGAGCAGTTCGCGATGGCGCCCGACTGGGAGCGGGCCGGCAAGCTGGCCCTGGTCGGCATCGGCGTCGAGCCGGGCCTGTCCGACGTGCTGGCCCGCTACGCCAGTGACCACCTGTTCTCAGAGATCGACCACCTGGGCGTGCGCGACGGGGCGAACCTGGAGGTGCTGGACTCCGCCGGACAGCCGATGTTCGCGCCCACCTTCTCCATCTGGACCACCATCGAGGAGTGCCTGAACCCGCCGGTGATCTACGAGGCCGGCCGCGGCTGGTACACCACCGAGCCGTTCAGCGAGCCTGAGGTCTTCGACTTCCCCGAGGGGATCGGCCCGGTCGAGTGCGTCAACGTCGAGCACGAAGAGGTGCTGCTGATGCCCCGCTGGCTCAAGGCCAAGCGGGTCGACTTCAAGTACGGGCTCGGCGCGGAGTTCATCGGGGTGCTGCGCACGCTGCACCGGCTGGGCCTGGACTCGGTGACGCCGCTGCGAGTGGGCCAGGCGTTGGTCAGCCCGCGCGACGTGGTGGCCGCCGCCCTGCCCGACCCGGCCAGCCTGGGGGACCGGATGCGCGGCAAGACCTGCGCGGGGGTGTGGGTCCGCGGCCGGGGCGTCGACGGCCGGCCGCGATCGAGCTACCTCTACCACGTGGTGGACAACGAGTGGTCGATGGCCGAGTACGGCTGCCAGGCGGTGCTCTGGCAGACCGCGGTCAACCCGGTGGTGGCCCTGGAGCTGATCGACAGCGGCGTCTGGGCCGGGGCCGGCGTGCTCGGCCCGGAGGCCTTCGACGCCGCGCCCTTCCTGGAGCTGCTGGCCGGCGACTACCAGTCGCCGTGGGGGATCAGCGAGCTCTGAAGCTCGGGTGGCCTCAGCCGCGCCACTGGGTGCGGCGGCGCCTGCGGTCCCAGATCAGGCCCGCTGCCAGCACGACCATCATCGCGATCAGCGCCACGTCACCGGTGTCGTTGTAGTGGGTGGTGGTGAGCAGGGCGCCCAGGATCAAGAACGTGATCCAGCCGCCGACCTGGCGCCCGGTGACGAACTCGTGGTGCCAGCCCCAGTCCTCTGGGCGCTCGTGCTCCTGGGTCCGCGAGTGCTCGACGTCGGTGCCGGCGATGGGGTTGGACTCGGTTGCCACGTTCGATCACTCCTGTACGGCGGTTCGGCGTGCTCGGGCCAGCTCATTCTGGCACCCGCTCATTCTGGCGCCCGGAGCGGCGGCTGGGCAGGTCGGCGCCCCGGGCTTGCGCAGGTCGGCCAGAATGGCGCGATGAGCACTTCTGCCGGCCCGCGCCGAATCGTCCTGCTCGGTTCGACCGGCTCGATCGGCACCCAGGCGCTGGACGTGATCGGCGCCGCCGGAGACCGGTTCTCGGTCGCGGCTGTCTGCGCCGGCGGCGGCAACCTGGAGCTGCTCGTCGAGCAGGCGGTGCGCTGGCAGGTCGGTTATGTCGGCGTCAGCACGGCGGACGCGGCGCAGGAGCTGACCGAGCGGCTGGCAGCCGACTGGCCGGCCGGCCGGGCGCGACCGCAGGTGCTCGCCGGCCCGGAGGCGACTGCCGAGCTGGCCACCCTGGACTGCGAGGTGGTGCTCAACGGCGTGGCCGGAGCGCAAGGGCTGGGGGCCACCCTGGCGGCGCTGCAGGCGGGCCGGACGGTCGCGCTGGCCAACAAGGAGTCCCTGATCGCGGGCGGGCCGTTGGTGCTGGCCGCCGCCGCGGCCGGCCAGCTGGTGCCGGTGGACTCCGAGCACTCGGCGCTGGCGCAGTGCCTGCGCTCGGGCAGCGCCGCCGAGGTGCGCCGGCTGGTGCTGACCGCCAGCGGCGGCCCGTTCCGGGGCCGCCGGCGCGAGGAGCTGACTGAGGTCACCCCGCGGCAGGCGCTGGCGCATCCGACCTGGGCGATGGGGCCGCTGGTCACCACGAACTCGGCGACCCTGGTGAACAAGGGGCTGGAGCTGATCGAGGCCCAGTTGCTGTTCGGCGTGGGCTATGACCGCATCGACGTCGTGGTGCATCCGCAGTCGGTGGTGCACTCGATGGTCGAGTTCGTCGACGGGGCGACCCTGGCCCAGGCCAGCCCGCCTGACATGCGGCTGCCGATCGCGCTGGCGCTGGGCTGGCCCGACCGGGTCGCCGACGCCGCGCCCGGCCTGGACTGGCGCCAGTCGCAGACCTGGACCTTCGAGCCGGTGGACGACGAGGCCTTTCCCGCCATTGAGCTGGCGCGGGCGGCCGGCATCGCCGGAGGCTGCGCGCCGGCTGTCTTCAACGCGGCCAACGAGGAGTCGGTGGCCGCCTTTCACAGCGGGGCCTGTGGTTTCCTCGGCATAGTCGACACCGTGGCAGTGGTGCTCGAGCGCTGGCTCGGCGAAGAGCACGCCGCGGCCGGGAACCCGCGCGACATCGCCGACGTGGAACAGGCGCAGCGTTGGGCGCGCCGGCAGGCGAGAACGGCGCTGGGAATCGGGTAACCGGCCGCAGTTGGCCGCCGAGGCGCGCCGGACAGGGCACAATTGACGCTGAGACACCGCCGGGGCTGACCGGTGGTTTGAGAGGATGACACAGGCGTGCTTTACGCACTGGGCGTGATTGCCTTCGCCGTCGGGCTGTTGGCCTCCATCGCCCTGCACGAGATCGGCCACCTGGTCCCGGCCAAGAAGTTCGGCGTGCGGGTCACCCAGTACATGGTCGGCTTCGGCCCCACCCTGTTCTCACGGCGGCGCGGCGAGACCGAGTACGGCCTCAAAGCCATCCCGCTGGGCGGTTACATCCGGATGATCGGAATGGTGCCCCCGCGCGCGGACGGCAGCCGGTCGCGGTGGCCGCGCCGGATGGGCGAGCTGGTCGAGGAGTTCCGCGCCGCCAGCCGCACCGAGGTGACCCCGGCCGACGGCGACCGGCAGTTCTACCGGTTGACCCCGGGCAAGAAGATGATCGTGATGCTCGGCGGCCCGAGCATGAACCTGCTGATCTTCTTCATCCTCACCATCCTGCTGTACGGCTTGATCGGCTTGCGGGCGCCGACCACCACGGTCGGCTCGGTCAGCGAGTGCGTGGTCTCCAGCACCACCACCCAGCAGAGCTGCCCGGCCCCGACCAGCCCCGACTACCGCAAGGCCCCGGCCAACGGCGTGCTGCGGGCCGGCGACACGATCACCGCCATCAACGGCGCCC
The DNA here is from genome assembly GCA_036399055.1 of Jatrophihabitans sp. Lineage (NCBI taxonomy): Bacteria > Bacillati > Actinomycetota > Actinomycetes > Jatrophihabitantales > Jatrophihabitantaceae > Jatrophihabitans > Jatrophihabitans sp. Next base: position 39,028 of record DASWNX010000011.1, on the reverse strand, counting down.
CGATCAAGAACTGGTCGGACGCGGTGCGGGTGATCGAGGCCTCGGCCGGCAAGACGATCAACCTGGCGGTGCGCCGCGACGGCCAGCCGACCCAGCTGAGCATCACCCCGGTGCTCAACACCAAGTACGCCGACGAGGCCGGCAACACCAAGCAGGCCGGCTTCATCGGCATCAGCACCACCGAGGCCTACCAGCAGCTGACCCCTGGCCAGATCCGCAGCGTGATCTGGCAGCAGCTGGGGCTGAGCGTGCAGGCCCTGCGGCAGTTCCCAGAGAAGATCGCCAGCCTGGTGGGCACGGTGTTCCAGGGCAATCCGCGCGACCAGGAGGGCGCGGTCGGGGTGATCGGCCTGGGCCGGATCGGCGGCGAGATCGCCGACAGCGCCGAGGTGGCGGCCCTGGACAAGATCTCGATGCTGATCAGCCTGCTGGCCAGCGTCAACCTGCTGCTGTTCTTCTTCAACCTGCTGCCGCTGCTGCCGCTGGACGGCGGCCACGTCGCCGGCGCGCTGGTCGAGGCGACCCGCCGCGGGTTTGCCCGGCTGCGCAAGCGGCCGAAGCAGATCTTCGTCGACGTCGCCCAGCTGGTGCCCGTGATGTACGTGGTGGCCAGCATCCTGATCGTCTTCTCGGTGCTGGTGATGTACGCCGATATCGTCAAGCCGATCACACTGACCAACTGAGCGCTTGACCTCTGACTGAGCACCAACCCGCGCACCTGAACGCCAACCCGCAACCTGAAGGAGAGTGCCTTGACCAAGCCCGTGGTCGACATGCCGACCGCCCAGCCGACCGGTGAACTGCAGATCCGTGACCTGATCGAGGGTGACGGGCCGGTCGCGCAGGCCGGTCAGCAGGCGATCGTGCACTACGTCGGGGTCGCGTACTCGACCGGCGAGGAGTTCGACGCCAGTTACAACCGCAACTCGCCGTTCAGTTTCGGTCTCGGCGAGGGACGGGTGATCGCGGGCTGGGACCAGGGCGTGCAGGGCATGAAGGTCGGCGGCCGTCGCGAGCTGATCATCCCGCCGCATCTCGGCTACGGTGATCGCGGCGCAGGCGGCGCCATCAAGGGCGGCGAGACCTTGATCTTCGTGGTGGACCTGCTCGAACTGCGCTGACCGCGCGCGTCGGAGTCCGCTCCGGCGAACATCTGCCCGCAGACATAGAAGGACCGAGGAGACTCCAGTGAGCGTTCCGATCGCGTTGGGCATGCCGACGGCGCCGCCGCCGGTGCTCGCGCCGCGCAGGAAGTCCCGCAAGATCGCGGTCGGCTCGGTGGCCGTCGGCGGTGACGCGCCGATCTCGGTGCAGTCGATGACGACCACGCTGACTTCTGACGTCAACGCGACCCTGCAGCAGATCGCCGAGCTGACCGCCACCGGCTGTGACATCGTCCGGGTGGCCTGCCCCAGCCAGGACGACGCCGACGCGCTCGCGACGATCGCCAGGAAGAGCCAGATCCCGGTGATCGCCGACATCCACTTCCAGCCCAGGTACGTCTACGCCGCGATCGACGCCGGCTGCGCGGCGGTGCGGGTGAACCCGGGCAACATCCGAGCCTTCGACGACCAGGTCGGCCCCATCGCGCGCGCCGCGGCCGACGCCGGGGTGTCGATCCGGATCGGGGTGAACGCCGGCTCGCTGGACAAGCGGCTGCTGGCCAAGTACGGCAAGGCCACTCCCGAGGCGCTGGTCGAGTCGGCGCTGTGGGAGGCCTCGCTGTTCGAGGAGCACGGCTTTCGCGACTTCAAGATCTCGGTCAAGCACAACGACCCGGTGGTCATGGTGCGCGCCTATGAGCTGCTGGCCGAGCAGTGCGACTACCCGCTGCATCTCGGGGTGACCGAGGCGGGGCCGGCGTTCCAGGGCACCATCAAGTCCGCGGTGGCCTTCGGCGCGCTGCTGAGCAAGGGCATCGGCGACACGATCCGGGTGTCGCTGTCGGCGCCCCCGGTCGAGGAGGTCAAGGTCGGCCTGCAGATCCTGCAGTCGCTCAACCTGCGCGAGCGCCGGCTCGAGATCGTCTCCTGCCCGTCCTGCGGGCGGGCCCAGGTCGACGTCTACACCCTCGCCGAGAAGGTGACCGCCGGCCTGGAGGGCATCGAGGTCCCGCTGCGGGTCGCCGTCATGGGGTGCGTGGTGAACGGCCCCGGAGAGGCGCGCGAGGCCGATCTGGGCGTGGCCAGCGGCAACGGCAAGGGCCAGATCTTCGTCCGCGGCGAGGTCATCAAGACGGTGCCGGAGTCGATGATCGTCGAGACGCTGATCGAAGAGGCGCTGCGGGTGGCCGAGGAGATGATGGCCGCCGGCGTCGGCTCCGGCGAGCCGACCGTCGCCATCAGCTGACACCGGCGGTAATCCGTTTGTGGCCGGTCGGTCCAGCGGAGCAGACTCAACGGTCGTGGACTTAGAACTCAGGCCGGGAACACCGCAGGACTACGACGAGATCCTGCGGTTGGACAGCCTCGCCTTCGGCGAGCACTTCACCCAGCAGGACGCCGCGGACGCCTTCGACGGGATTCCGCCGACGTTCACGGTGGCGACCGTGGCGGGCCAGCTCGTCGGGGTCACCGGCCACTACGACTTCACCATGACGGTGCCCGGCGGCGCGTTGCCGGTGCCCGGAGTCACCTGGGTGTCGGTCAGCCCGCTGCACCGGCGGCGCGGGGTGCTGCGGGCGCTGATGGACCGGCAGGTGCGCGACTTCGCCGCGGCGGGCGTGCCGGCGGCCATCCTGACCGCCAGCGAGGGCGGCATCTACGGCAGGTTCGGCTACGGCCCGGCGTCCTCGACGCGCCGCACCGTGATCGACCGGCGGCTCACCAAGCTGGCCCAGTCCGGGCAGAAGGCCGGCGGTGAGGTGCGGGTGCTCACCGCCGAGCAGGCCCGGCCGGTGCTGCCTGAGCTGCACCGCCGCTGGCGTGAGCAGGTGCCGGGGGCGCTCAACCGGAACGAGTCCTGGTGGGACCACCTGTTCCTGGACCGAGAGCAGCACCGGGGCGGGCTGAGCGCGAAGTTCTACCTGGCGCATCCGGAGGGTTACCTCAGCTACCGGGTCAAGGACAATTGGAACGACGGCATCCCGGCGCTGCTGTGCCGGATCACCGACTACGTCATCGGCAGCGATGAGGCGCACGCCGCGCTCTGGCAGGTGCTGCTGGGCATGGACCTGTTCCAGACCATCGAGAGCGAGCAGATCCCGGTCGATGACCCGCTGCCGTTCCTGGTCGACGACTTCCGGCAGGTGCGCACCACCGCGGTCAACGACGGCCTGTGGGTGCGTCCGGTCGACGCGGCAGCGACCCTGGCCGCGCGCACCTACCCGGTCGAGATCGAGGCGGTGATCGAGGTCGCAGACCCGTTGCTGGGGGACCAGCGGCTGGCGCTGACCGGCGGCCCGGACGGCGCCAGCTGCCAGCCGACCGACCGGCCGGCGCAGGTCAGCTTCGGCCTGGCCGGCCTGGGCTCGGCCTATCTCGGCGGGCACCGGCTGCACACCCTGGCCAGGGCGGGCGCGCTGCGCTGCGACGATCCCCGGCTGCTGACCCGGCTGGCGCTGGCGTTCTCCACCGACCGGGCGCCGTTCCACGGCACGTCGTTCTAGAGCTTCAACGCCTTTCGCCTCGAGCTTCAACGCCTTTCGCTAGAGCTTTAAACGCCTTTGGTCTAGAGCGCCGGTACGCCGTAGCCGGGCGCTGGCGGTACGTTTTGGATATGACCGTGATTCAGGTCCAGCCGCGGGTGCTGGCGGCTGCCGACGAGCTGGCGGTGCGGTCACTGGTGCAGCGCGACCGGGTGCTCAACTGCGTGGTCGAGGCCCGCTTGCGCCGCGCCCCGGACCTGAATCCGCAGCGGCTGGGCGGCTACCTCTGGGGCGTCGGCGAGGCCGGCGACGGGCTGCGGGCGGCGGCCTTCGCCGGCGGCAACCTGATCCCGGTCGGCGAGGACCTCGGCGCCCTGGAGTTGATCGCCGGCCAGCTGGCCCGGACCGGCCGCGGCTGCTCGTCGATCGTGGGAGCCTGCGACTCGGTCGAGGCGATGTGGGCGGTGCTGTCGCGGCGTTGGGGCCCGGCGCGCGCCGTGCGGGCCAGCCAGCCGCTGCTGTACGCCGACACGCCGTCGTCGGGCGTCGAGCCCGACAGCCGGGTCCGCCGGGTTCGTCTGAGCGAGTTGCCACAGTTCCTGCCGGCGGCGGTGTCGATGTTCACCGAGGAGCTCGGCATGTCACCGACGGGCCAGGACGCCGGACGCGGCTACCGGGCTCGGGTGGCCGAGCTGATCAGCTCCGGCCGGGCCTTCGCCTGCTTCGACGCGCGCGGCCAGGTCGAGTTCAAGGCCGAGATCGGGGTGCTGGGGAGCGCGACCGCTCAGGTCCAGGGTGTCTGGGTGCGCCCTGACCTACGCGGACGCGGAGTCGCCACGGCGGCGATGGCGGCGGTCCTGCAGCTCGCCCTGGAAGTCGCGCCGTCGGTGAGCCTGTACGTCAACGACTACAACATCGCCGGACGCCGGCTCTACGACCGGCTGGGCATGCGCCAGATCGGCACGCTGAGCACGGTGCTGTTCTGATGGGCGGCGCAGTCCTGAGCAGCCGACCCCTGGACGCGGTGATCTTCGACTGGGGCGGCACCTTGACGCCGTGGCACACCATCGACCCCTTCGAGTGCTGGCTGGCGGTCACCGCCGACGAGGCGCAGGCCGCCGCTCTGCACGCGGCCGAGAGCAGCGTGTGGGCGGCGATCAAGGACGATGACCACCGCAGCGGCACCTTCGACCAGATCGTGGAGCAGGCGGCCCTGACGCTGACCGAGCAGCAGCGTCGCACCTACTACCAGTGGTGGGACGCCCACAGCTACACCGACCCGGCGGTGCCCGAGCTGTTCAGCGCCCTGCGCGGACGCGGTCTGAAGGTGGGGGTGCTGTCGAACACGACCTGGCCGGCCGCCGAGCACCAGCGGATCTTTCAACGCGACGGAGTCGACCACCTGATCGACGGCGCGGTGTACTCCTCCGAGATCGCCTGGGCCAAACCGCATCCTGAGGCTTTCCGGGCCGCGCTGGACGCGGTGGGAGTCACTGACCCGGCCCGGGCGGTGTACGTCGGCGACCGCCTGTTCGAGGACGTCTTCGGCGCCAACCGGGTGGGCATGCACGCCGTGCTGGTGCCGCACAGCGACATCCCCGCGGCGCAGACCACCGGCATCGAGGGCACGCCGGACGCGGTGGTGCATGAGCTGCTCGACCTGGTCCCGCTGCTCGATGGCTGGTTGGCCGGCGGGTTGCCGGCGCGCGGCCGTCCAGACTGAAGCCGCCGGATCACGCGGCGCCGGCCTGCTCAGCGGCGCTGAGCCCCTGGCGGGCCGGTCCGAGCGTCGCTGACTACAGGCCAGGAAAGGCGACCGTGGGAGTCGCCGGGCTCAGCAGCGAGCGCCACTGGGTGGCGTTCAGGGCGGCGGTGCTCAACCCGGCCAAGGCCTGCCGCCGGAGGGCGGCCTGCTCGGCGGCGCTGAGCCCCTGGCGGCCGGCTCCGTTGGCGGCAGAGCCGCTCGCGCCGGACCCGGTGACCAGCACCGGCGCCACCAGCAGGTAGCGGTAGGCGGCGGCGCAGTCCTGCTCCAGCTCCAGCGCCCAACGCTGGGCGTCGGCCGGCGCGGTCACCGGCTTGGCCGGGGCGTAGCTGGCCTCGGCCGGCGCCGGGGTGGCCCGGCGGTTGACCAGTTGGGCCATCAGCTCGTCGCGGGCGTGCCGGTGGCGCCCTTCCAGGCCGCGAACCAGCTGAACCTGGCCGGGGTCGCGCAATGCCACCCCGATGACCGGATAGCCGAAGACCGCGGCGTGGTGGGCGGCCAGCACCCGCTGCAGGCCTCGGGCCACGGCGTCCTGGTCAGGCGCGGTCATCGGAGCACCTGGGCATGACTGGTCAGGCAGGCGGCGATGCTGCCCAGCAGCGGCACCACCTCGGCGGCGTGTGGCTCGGTGGCCGGCCAGTCCAGGCAGGCGCGGGTGGCAGCGGCCGCCGCGGCGCTGCTGGCCGCGGCCAGCGACGCGAGGATGGCGCCCGGCGGGGGAGTGCCCGCCGACACGGAGACGCCGGCAGAGGCGACGGGGGAGGAACCGCCGCCCGGCGACGCGCCGGCGTCCGGGGCTGAACTGCCGTCCGACGACGCACTGCCGTCCGGGCCCGACCTGCCGTCCGGGCCTGACCTGCCGCCCGACGCGGAGTCGGTGACGCCCAGCCGCCATCCCGGATAACGCTCCAGGACCGCGCGTAAGGCATTGCCGTGTGCCGCCACATCGGCACGCAGGCCGGCTACCCCGGGGTGCGCCGGTTGACTCGCCAGCGCCTGGTCATAGCCGGCCAGCAGACGCCCCTGCCGGGCCAGCGCGGCGGTCAGCGCCGCAGGCGGCGGTGGCGGTGGCGTGGCGAGCTTGTGCTTGAGCGGCCTGGTCAGGCCGAGCAGCGCGCCGCCGCCGAGCGCGGAAACCAGCAACGCCCTGTTCAACAGCGTTCTACGCGAGATGTCGGCCATGGCGCGAGCAGTCTCTCAGATGCCGGTAAGCTGGTAAGACAGCTTTAGAGCTGGCGCGCCGTACTTCACGGGGCATTCTTGGCCACAACTGGACACCGACGGGAGCGCCTGAACATGACCGCGCGAACGCCGCAACGTCAACAGCTGATCGAGCTGATCAGCCCAGTCATCACCGCTGCGGGGTATGACCTCGACGATCTCTCAGTGACCGCCGCCGGCCGCCGGAGCCTTATCCGGGTGAGTGTGGACGGTGATCACGGCATCGACCTCGACGCCGTCGCGACCATCTCCCGCACGATCTCAGAAGTGCTTGACGACGACAGCGGCAGCGGCGCGAGCTTCGCCGGCCCCTATGTCCTGGAGGTCAGCTCGCCGGGCGTCGACCGGCCGCTGACCCAGCCGCGGCACTGGCGGCGGGCCACTGGCCGGCTGGTCACGGTGGACGTCGACGGCCAGCCGCTCACCGGGCGGGTGGTGACAGCCGATGACTCGGCTGTCGTGCTCGAGGTCGCCGGCGCGCGGCGCAGCCTGCCGACGGCCGGCCTGGGTCCGGGCCGGGTGCAGGTGGAGTTCTCCCGGCCGGGCGAGCCCGAGCTTGACGACGACGACGCCGACTTCGACGGCGACGATCTGGATCATCAGCAGAACGACGAAGAGGAGGCCTGAGGCATGGTCTCAGTGGATATCGCAGCACTGCGCAGCATCGAGCGGGAGAAGGAGATCTCCTTCGAGACCGTCCTGCAGGCGCTGGAGACGGCACTGCTGACGGCGTACCGGCACACCAACCACCCGATGCCTCATGCCCGGGTCGAGATCGACTCCAAGACCGGCGCGGTCACCGTCTGGGCGGCGGAGTACTCGGCCGACGGCGAGCTGATCGAGGAATTCGACGACACCCCCACCGACTTCGGCCGGATCGCGGCGATGACCGCCAAGCAGGTGATCATGCAGCGGCTGCGCGACGCCGAGCACGAGCACACCTACGGCGAGTACTCCGGTCACGAGGGCGACATCGTCACCGGCATCATCCAGGCCGACGCTCACGCCTCCCAGCGGGGCCTGGTGCTGGTCAGCCTGGGCAAGGTCGAAGCAGTCCTGCCGCAGTCGGAGCAGGTGCCCGGCGAGGTCTACGATCACGGCACCCGGATCAAGTGCTACGTGGTCTCGGTGAGCCGTGGGATGCGCGGCTTGCAGATCACCCTGAGCCGGACGCATCCGAGCCTGGTCAAGAAGCTGTTCGCCCTGGAAGTGCCTGAGATCGCCGACGGCAGCGTCGAGATCATGGCGGTGGCCCGTGAGTCCGGCCACCGGACCAAGATCGCGGTCCGCAGCCGGGTGGACGGGCTCAACGCCAAAGGCGCCTGCATCGGGCCGATGGGGCAGCGGGTTCGCAACGTGGTGGCCGAGCTGCACGGCGAGAAGATCGACATCATCGACTACGACGAGGACCCGGCGACCTTCGTCGGCAACGCGCTCTCACCTGCTGCCGCGCGCGAGGTCCGGGTCATCGATCCGATCGCCAAGGCCGCGCGGGTGGTGGTGCCCGACTACCAGTTGTCGCTGGCGATCGGACGCGAAGGCCAGAACGCCCGGTTGGCCGCTCGGTTGACCGGCTGGCGGATCGACATCCACTCCGACGCCGAGCCGCCCGAGGCCGCTGAGCCCTCCGCCGAGGAGTGGGACGCCGAGCCGGCCATCGACATCCGGCCCGTGACTCGCGGGCCGGACCGATTGGTGGCCGAATCTGGCGCCGGTGGGGAGTAGAGTTGTCTCTGGCCGTCTGTCCGACGGTGGCCAGCTCGATGACGCGCGCGTACTGCGTACCTGCATCGGCTGCCGCCAGCGGACATCGGCCACCGAGCTGCTTCGCGTTGTGGCGGGGCCAGCAGCGTCTACCGAGGCCGGTGACTCTTCGAGTCCGCCGGGCACATCGGCTCAGGTGTTGCCGGACCCGCGACGCCGTGCCGCCGGACGGGGAGCCTGGCTTCACCCGGTCATCGGCTGCATGGAACTCGCCGAGCGTCGTCGGGCGTTCGGACGGGCGTTGCGCAGCACCGCCCAGCTGGACGCCACGCCGGTTCGGAAGTACGTCGAGTCGATCACCGGGTCATAGACCGGCTGACCGAGTCACCGATTGCCCTCTTGTCAGCCTCCGCTGACGAGTACGCAGCGAATGTGAGAAGAAGAGCTATGAGCACCCGATGAAGCGCCAACCATGATTGCGTTTCCCACCTAATTCGGGACCGTGCGGGCTTTCCGCCGGTCCTGCGACAAAGGAGTCCAGTGGCAGGCAAGGCCCGCGTACACGAGCTCGCGAAAGAACTCGGCGTACCCAGCAAGGAAGTTCTGGCAAAGCTCAGCGAACTCGGTGAGTTCGTCAAGAGCGCGTCGTCCACGGTCGAGGCGCCGGTCGCCCGGCGTCTGCGTGAGGCGTTCCCCGCCGCGGCTCCGGCTCCGGCTCCCAAGACCGCTCCCAAGCCCGCCGCGCAGCCGGTGGCCCAGCCATCCGCCGCGCCTTCGGTGATTCCGTCCGCGCCTGCGCCGGTCTCGGCGCCCGCGCCGACGCCCGCAGCGGCTCCGGCCGCTCCGGTGACTCCGATCGCGGCCAGCGCAGCCCCGCCGGCCGCTCCGGCGCCCGACGCCGGCCTGGCTCGGCCCGCGGCGCCGACTCCGACGCCGGCGCCCCGGCCCGGCGCGCCCCGGCCCGGTGGCCAGCAGCGAGTGGCGAACAACCCGTTCGGCGTGGGTGGCGGCCAGGCCCCGCCCCGCCCGGCGGCTCCGCGTCCGGGCGGAGCCGCGCCCGGTCAGTCCCAGATGCCGCCCCGTCCGGCCGGCCCCCGTCCCGGCGGCCCCGCCGGCGCTGGTGGCCCGCGGCCGAACCCGGGCATGATGCCGCCCCGCCCGAACCCGGGCATGATGCCCGGCCGCGGCGGTGGTCCAGGCAGCGCTGGCGGCCCAGGCCGTCCTGGCGCGCCCGGTCGTCCGAGCGGCCCCGGCGGCGCGGGCGCCGGTCGTCCCGGCGGTCCCGGTCGTCCCGGCGGCGCTCCCGGCGCCGGTGGTGGCGGCTACCGCGGCGGTCCCAGTGGCGGCGCTCCCGGCGCTGGCGGCGGTTACCGTGGCGGTCCCGGCGGCGGCGCCCCCGGTGGTGGCGCTCCCGGCGGCGGTGGCGGTGGCTTCGGCCCACGTCCCGGCGGCGGCGGTCCCGGTGGCCGTGGCCGAGGCGCTGGCACCGCGGGCGCGTTCGGTCGGCAGGGTGGCCGTCCGACCCGTGGCCGCAAGAGCAAGAAGCAGCGTCGTCAAGAGTTCGACAACATGTCTGCCCCGTCGCTGGGCGGCGTGCAGGTGCCCCGCGGTAGCGGCGAGGTGCTGCGGCTGCCCCGTGGCGCGTCGCTGTCGGACTTCGCGGACAAGATCAACGCCGAGCCCGCCGCCCTGGTGACGGTGATGTTCCATCTCGGCGAGATGGTCACCGCCACCCAGTCGGTCAATGAAGAGGTCCTGCAGTTGCTGGGCGCCGAGCTGAACTACAACGTTCAGGTCGTCAGCCCCGAGGACGAGGACCGCGAGCTGCTGGAGTCCTTCGACCTGACCTTCGGCGACGACGAGGGCGGTGACGAGGCGCTGGTCGCACGTCCGCCGGTCGTGACCGTGATGGGTCACGTCGACCACGGTAAGACTCGGTTGCTCGACGCGATCCGCAAGTCCAACGTCATCGCCGACGAGGCAGGTGGCATCACCCAGCACATCGGCGCCTACCAGGTGCACGTCGGCCACGACGGCGTCGATCGGGCGATCACCTTCATCGACACCCCCGGTCACGAGGCGTTCACCGCCATGCGTGCCCGTGGCGCCTCCACCACCGACATCGTGGTGCTGGTGGTGGCCGCCGATGACGGCGTGATGCCTCAGACGATCGAGGCGCTCAACCACGCCCAGGCGGCCGACGTTCCGGTCGTGGTCGCGGTGAACAAGATCGACAAGGAAGGCGCGAACCCGCAGAAGGTGCGCCAGCAGCTCACCGAGTACGGGCTGGTGGCCGAGGAGTACGGCGGCGACACGCTGTTCGTCGATGTCTCGGCGCGCAACAACCTCAACATCGACGGCCTGCTCGAAGGCATCCTGCTGACCGCGGACGCGGCTCTGGACCTGCGGGCCAACCCGCACCAGGACGCTCAGGGCATCGCCATCGAGGCGCACCTGGACCGCGGACGGGGTCCGGTGGCGACCGTGCTGGTCCAGCGCGGGACGTTGCACGTCGGCGACTCGATCGTGGCCGGCGACGCCTTCGGCCGGGTCCGGGCGATGCTCGACGACGACGGCAAGACCGTCGATCAGGCCGGCCCCGGCACTCCGGTGATGGTGTTGGGCCTGACGTCGGTTCCCGGCGCCGGTGACTCCTTCATCGTCGTCGAGGAGGACCGGATCGCGCGCCAGATCGCCGATCGCCGTTCGGCCCGGGAGCGCAACGCTCAGCTGGCCTCCAACCGGCGGCGGATCTCCCTGGACGACCTGGACAAGGCATTGGCGGCCGGTGAGGTTCAGCAGTTGAACCTGATCATCAAGGGCGACGTGTCCGGTTCGGTGGAAGCCCTTGAGGACTCGCTGCTCAAGATCGAGCTCAACGACGGCAATGACGAGGTCTCGCTGCGGGTGATCGGCCGTGGTGTCGGCGCCATCACCGAGAACGACATCAACCTCGCCATCGCCTCGGACGCGGTCGTGATCGGCTTCAACGTCCGGCCCGAGGGCAAGGCGCGTGAGGCTGCCGAGCGCGAAGGCGTCGATGTCCGGTATTACACAGTGATCTACCAGGCCATCGACGAGATCGAGGCCGCGCTCAAGGGCATGCTCAAGCCCGAGTTCGAAGAGGCGCAGCTGGGCACGGCCGAGGTGCGCGAAGTCTTCCGAGTCCCGAAGATCGGCAACATCGCGGGTTCGATCGTCCGCTCCGGCACCATCCGGCGAAACTCCAAGGCCCGGTTGGTCCGCGACGGCATCGTCGTCAACGAGCACCTGAACGTGGAGTCGCTGCGGCGGTTCAAGGACGACGCGACCGAGGTCCGCGAAGGTTTCGAGTGCGGCATCGGGCTCGGGTCGTTCAACGACATCAAGATCGGTGACATCGTCGAGACCTTCGAAATGCGCGAGAAGCCGCGCGGCTAAGTAGTCAGCCTTAGTCAGCGAGGAGTCCCAGAAGGTCATGCTCAGCGCCGCACGTCGGCGCTGGGCATGACCTTTCGGTGGGGCACTCACACCGACAGCAAGGAGTTCAGCCATGGCCGATTCGCCACGCTCCCGCAGAATGGCCGGTCGTATCCGGCAGATCGTCGCCTCCTACATCGAGAGCCAGATCAAGGACCCGAGGCTGGGCATGGTGACCGTCACCGACGTCAAGATCACCGGTGACCTGCACGACGCCTCGGTGTATTACACGGTGCTCGGCGACGATGTCGAACGGGCCGACTCGGCTGCCGCGCTCGAGGCTGCCAAGGGCCAGATCCGCAGCGAGGTGGGTCGCCAGACCGGAGTCAAGTTCACCCCGACGGTCTCCTTCTATCTCGACGAGCTGCCCCAGTCCGCCCAGCACATCGACGAGTTGCTCGCTCTGGCCCGGCAGGCTGACGCCCAGGTTCAGCAAGCCCGGGCTCACGCGGTCCCGGCTGGTGACCCCGACCCCTACCGCAAGCCTCGTGCAGCCGACGACGACGACGAGTAGCCGCGCGCCCGGCTACGGCGGCTTCAGCTGTCCGCAGCAAGGCTTTGTCGACCTGCTGATCATGTTCCGCGCGCTGTGAGCCGGCCTTGAGCAGCGATCCGGCGTTGAGCGGCCCCGAGCCGGGGTTGGGCGGCCCTGAGCCGGCGTTGGGCAGCTCGGCGCCGGTGAACGTCGTCGACGTCCCGACCCGCCGGATAGTGTCGCTGGCGGCCTCGGCCTTCGTGGTGCTGGCGGCCGAGCCGCTGTTCCTGCTGGTCGACACAGCGGTGGTCGGGCACCTCGGCCGGATCGAGCTGGCCGCCCTGGGCGCGGCCGGCACGGTGATGACGATGCTGACGGTGCTCGGCACCTCGCTTGAGTACGGCACCACCGGGCGGGCGGCCCGCTACTACGGCGCGGGCCGCCGCTCGGCCGCGGTGAACGAGGGTGTCCAGGCGTCCTGGCTGGCGCTGTGGATCGGGCTGCTCGCCGTGCTGGTCGGCCAACTGGTGGCCAGGCCGGTGGTGCAGGCGATCACCGGCGGCCCGGGCCCGGTCGCCGACGCGGCCACCGAGTGGCTGCGCGTCGCCATGCTTGGGTTGCCCGGCATTCTCATCGTGCTGGCCGGCAACGGCTGGCTCAGGGGCGTGCAGGAGACCCGGACCCCGGTGCGGATCGTCGTCGTGGCCAACGCGCTGTCGGCGGCGGCCTCGCCCCTGCTGGTCTACCCGGCGGGCCTGGGCTTGACCGGCTCGGCGATCGCGAACGTGCTCGCCCAGTGGGTCGGGGCGGTGCTGATGCTGCGGGCGATCCGCGCCGAGGGGGTGCCGATCGCCCCCGACTGGAAGGTGATGCGGGCGCAACTGGTGGTCAGCCGTGACCTGGTGGTCCGCGCGCTGGCATTTCAGGCCGCCTACCTCACCGCTGCCGGGGCGGCCGGCCGGATGGGCGCGGCAGAGCTCGCCGCGCACCAGGTCGGCCTGCTGCTGTGGACGTTCATCGCCCTGCTGCTGGACTCGTTCGCGATCGCGGCGCAGGCGCTGATCGGCGCGGCGCTGGGCGGCGGGGCGGTCGCGGCGGCCAAGCGCACCGCCTGGCGGGTCAGCCGCTACGGGTTCACCGCCGGGGTGGTGTTCGGCGCGGTGATGGCGGCCGGCTGGTACCTGATACCGACGCTGTTCACCTCCGATGAGGGAGTCCGCGGGCAGCTGCACGTGCTGTGGCCGTGGCTGGTGTGCATGATGCCGGTGGCCGGCATCGTCTTCGCCCTGGACGGCGTGCTGCTCGGCGCCGGCGACAACGCCTTCATCCGGACGGTCACCGTGGTCGCGGCGCTGGGCGGCTTCGTCCCGATGTGCCTGCTGGCCCTGTGGCTGGACTGGGGGCTGGCCGGCGTCTGGGCGGGCCTGGCGGCCTTCATCGGGCTGCGGTTCGTCGGGATGGTGTGGCGGACCTGGACCGGTCGCTGGCTGGTGGTCGGCGAGCAGCGCTGAGGCGTGCGGCGTCCCGTTCGCTACCCTCTGGCAGGACGCGACGGGCTTGCACTATGCGAAGGACGACATGGCGAAGAAGGGCCCGACCGGGCCGGGTGGGTTGATCGTCGTCGACAAGCCGGCGGGCATGACCTCCCACGACGTGGTCTCCAAGGTCCGCCGGATCGCCGGCACCCGCCGGGTCGGGCACGCCGGCACGCTGGACCCGATGGCGACCGGGGTGCTGGTGCTGGGCGTGGAGCGCTCCACCAAGCTGATGAACCACCTGATCCTCACCGACAAGACCTACCGCGCCACGATCAGGCTGGGCATGGCGACCAGCACCGACGACGCCGAGGGCACGGTGCTGTCGACCGCCTCGGCCGCTGGGCTCGACCCCGGCGCCGTCACGGCCGCGGTCGCCACCCTGACCGGTGAGATCCTGCAGCGGCCGTCCTCCGTGTCGGCGATCAAGGTGGGCGGCGAGCGGGCCTACGCCCTGGTCCGGGCCGGCCAGACGGTGGACCTGGCGCCCAGGCCGGTGACGGTCGAGCGGTTCGAGATCCTCGGCGAGCCGCGCCAGGTCGGGGACTTCTGCGATGTCGACGTGGTCATCGACTGCACGTCGGGCACCTACATCCGGGCGTTGGCGCGTGACCTTGGCGACCTGCTCGGAGTCGGCGGCCACCTCACCGCGCTGCGCCGGATGAGGGTGGGGGTCTTCAGCCTGGATCAGGCGCTGACCCTGGAGCGACTGGCCGAGCTGCCCGACCCGATCATGCTGCCGCTGCCCGCGGCGATCGCGGCCACCATGCCGGTGCGCCGGCTGGCCCCGGACGAGGCCAGCGAGTTGACCTTCGGGCGCACCATCGCTCCGGCCGGCATCGAGGGCGTCTACGGCGGGATCGCCGAGACCGGCGAGGCGGTGGCGCTGCTGCGTGAGTCCGGCGGCCGAGCCCGGCCGGTGCTCGGGTTCACCCCGGCCAGTTGAGACGCGCCCGCCGGGTCGGCGGGACGGCCACGGCGCGGCGGCTAAACTAACTGGCGAAGAGCCCGCCTGCGGTTCGCGCTCGCGGCGCGTCCGAGCTGCGCTCAGGCAGTGCATCAATCCCATTTTTTAGGAGACGTAGCGACTCATGGCCAGCACGAATGACCTGAAGAACGGCCTGGTGCTCAACATCGACGGCCAGCTGTGGACCGTCGTGGAATTCCAGCACGTCAAGCCGGGCAAGGGCGGCGCATTCGTGCGGACCACGCTGAAGAACGTGCTGTCGGGCAAGGTGGTCGACCGGACCTTCAACGCCGGCACCAAGGTCGAGACCGCGACGGTGGACAAGCGGGCGATGACCTTCCTGTACAAGGAGGGCGAGGACTTCGTCTTCATGGACGGCGACACCTACGAGCAGATGCACGTGCCGGCCGCGGTGGTTGGAGACGGCGCGAACTACCTGCTCGACAACGCCGAGGCGGTGGTGGCGGTGCACGAGGGGCTGCCGCTCTACATCGAGCTGCCGACCTCGGTCGAACTGCTGATCACCTACACCGAGCCGGGACTGCAGGGTGACCGGGCGACCGGCGGCACCAAGCCCGCCACCGTCGAAACCGGTGCCGAGGTGCAGGTCCCGCTGTTCGTCACCACCGGCGAGAAGATCAAGATCGACACCCGGGACGGCCGTTACCTCGGCCGGATCAACGGCTGAGCTGAGTGAGCATTAACAGCAGGGTGACGCGCCTAGCGAGCAGCGCAGGCGCGCCAGCGCCGAGGAGCGCAGCCAAGCGCGCGATGAGCGCTGCCAAGCGTGCGGTGAGCGCTCGCGCGAAGAGCGGGATGATCTGACATGGCCGCCCGCAGCAAGGCCCGCAAACGCGCAGTCGACCTCATCTACGAGGCTGACCTTCGGGGAGCTGACCCGGTGACGACGCTGGCCGAGCGGATCGCGCTGGCCGACCCGCCGGTCAACGACTACACCATCGAACTCATCGAGGGGGTGGCCGAGCACCGGGCGGCGATCGACCAGTTGCTCAGCGACTACTCAGAGGGCTGGACCTTGGCTCGGATGCCGGGGGTGGACCGAGCCGTCCTGCGGGTCGGTCTCTATGAGCTGCTGTGGGCCGCTGACGTGCCTGACGCGGTGGCCATCGACGAGGCGGTCGAGCTGGCCAAGGTGCTGTCCACTGACGAGTCACCCAAGTTCGTGAACGGGCTTCTGGGCAGGGTGCTGCGCGACCAACTGCCGGCCGGCGGCGCGACCGCCACCTGAGGCTCTCAGTCTGGCGAGGCTCTCAGTCTTCTGAGGCTTTCAGGACCTCGCAGGCTCTCAGTCGAGCTGGCCGTGCCCGATGGAGCCCGGGGCCAGCACGCCCCAGCTGAGCAGCTTCTCGGTCAACCGCTCCAGCGACGTGTCGAACATCAGAGCCAGCGCTCGCAGGTCCTCGCCGCGGATCGAGAGCACCTTGTTGCCGTAGTCACCACGCTGGCGCTGGATGGAGTGGGCGTAGCGCACCAGCGGCGCGGCGTCCTCGGCGGGCACGTGTTGCAGCTTCTGCAGGTCGAGGACGACCTTGCCACCGCTGTCAGCCCGGCTGCTGGGCGCGCCGTCTTCGGTGGGCAGCAACTCTGAGATGGGCACGCCGTAGAACTCGGCCAGCTCGGCCAGCCGGGCCACCGACACCGCGCGGTCGCCGCGCTCGTACGAGCCGACCACGACCGCTTTCCACTTGCCGTTGGACTTGCGCTCGACACCGTGCAGGGACAGTCGCTGCTGGGATCTGACCGCTCTCAGCCGGGTGCCGAGCGCGCGGGCGTACTCACGATCGCCGGGAGCCAGCCCGGCAGCCTCGGGGCCGACGCCTTCAGCGCCGGGGGCCGCGGCGACGTCTTCACCGATGGTCGGAGTGTTGTGCTCAGTCACGTCCCCGTCCTTAACGTAAGTGGCCACGCATGGTAATCGTCTCGTCGGACTTGTCACCCAATGTCGGCTGGTAACGCTGACTTCACAGGGTAACACTTCCACATACTGTAACCGGGTAACCCGACACTAGCCTGCGGCGTGGTTGCCGTCCTTCATTCTGCTACCGTCAGTGTCGATTCGACGTCCTTTAACGACTCGTCCAGTGAGGCGGGGAAGGGGGTCTTCGCAGCATGCCTGCGCAGCCAAGCCCGGCGACACCTGTCGGCGCCACGCCCACTTTCACCGCGCCGGCCGTCTCGGTGCCGCCGTCGACACCGCGGTCCGCCGGCGCCAAGACGGTCCTGCACGCCGCTGACATCTCCCGGGTGCTGGACCGGATCGCCCACCAGATCCTGGAGAAGACCCGAGGCGGCGCCGACGTGGTGCTGCTGGGCATCCCGACCCGCGGCCAGCCACTGGCGCACCGGTTGGCCGCTCGCATCGCCGGCTTCTCCGGCGTCGAGGTGGGCCTGGGCAGTCTGGACATCACCCTCTACCGCGACGACCTGCGCACGCAGGCCAGACGACCGCTGGGGCGCACGGTCGAGCCGGTGGGCGGGGTGGACGGCAGGCTGGTGATCCTGGTCGATGACGTGCTGTTCTCCGGTCGCACCGTCCGAGCCGCGCTGGACGCCCTGACCGACCTGGGACGCCCACGCGCGGTGCAGCTGGCGGTGCTGGTCGACCGCGGCCATCGCGAGCTGCCGATCCGGGCCGACTACGTGGGCAAGAACCTGCCGACCTCGGTCGAGGAGCAGGTGCGGGTCAGCCTGACCGAGACCGACGGCGTCGACGAGGTCAGCATCGTCGGCGGGGGGATCGCATGAGCGAGCATCGAGGCAGCGCCAGCGAGGCAGGAGCGCAGCCAATGGCGGGGATGAGCGCTCGCGCGAAGACCGTGGAGATCGCATGATCAGGCACCTGCTCTCAGCCGGTGATCTCGACGCGGCCGGCGCCAACCAGATCCTGGACTCGGCCGAGCAGATGGACGCGATCCAGAACCGGCAGGTCAAGAAGTTGCCGGCGCTGCGCGGGCGCACCATCGTCAACCTGTTCTTCGAGGACTCGACCCGGACCAGGTCGTCCTTCGAGATCGCCGGAAAGTGGCTCTCGGCCGACGTGATCAACGTCAGCGCCAAGGGCTCCAGCGTCAGCAAGGGCGAGAGCCTGCGCGACACCGCCTTGACCGTCGCCGCGCTCGGGGTGGACGCGCTGGTGGTCCGGCATCCCAGCTCCGGCGCCGTGCAGCGGATCACCGAGTGGGTCGACTGCCACGTCGTCAACGCCGGCGACGGCACCCACGAGCACCCGACCCAGGCGCTGCTGGACGCGTTCTCGCTGCGTCGCCGGCTCGGTGAGCTGGCCGGACGGCACATCGTCATCGTGGGCGACCTGGTGCACAGCCGGGTGGCTCGCTCCAACGTCATGCTGCTCACCACGCTGGGCGCCCAGGTGACGCTGGTCGCGCCGCCCACCCTGATGCCGTCCGGCGTGCATGGGTGGAACTGCACCACCAGCTGGGACCTCGACGCCACCCTGGCAGGCAAGGTGGCCGGCGACGTCGACGCCGTGATGATGCTGCGCGTCCAGCGCGAGCGGATGGGCGCCAGCTCGACAGGCGGCCGGGCGGCGGTCGGCTACTTCCCGACCGAGCGCGAGTACGCGATCGGTTACGGCCTGAGCCCGGCTCGGCTGGAGCTGCTGCCCGAGCACGCGCCGGTGCTGCATCCGGGTCCGATGAACCGCGGCCTGGAGATCTCATCGGCGGCGGCCGACAGCGGCCGGTCCCTGGTGCTGGACCAGGTCCGGGCCGGGGTGGCCATCCGGATGGCGGTGCTCTATCACCTGCTGGCAGGCGCCGACGAGGTGTCCGGCGCGCTCAAGGCGAGTCCGAACGAGCCGGCAGGGGCGTCCTCGTGACCGGCTTCGCGCGCCCGGCGCCGGTGCTGCTGCGCGGGGCGCGGCCGCTGGGCGCGGCGCCGACCGACGTGCTGCTGGCCGACGGCGTCATCGCCGCGGTCGGGCCCTCGCTGAGCCTGCCCGACGGCGCGCAGCTGATCGAGGCCGAGGGCGCGGTGCTGCTGCCGGGGCTGGTCGACCTGCACACCCACCTGCGCGAGCCCGGACGCGAGGACACCGAGACGATCGCCACCGGCTCGGCCGCGGCCGCGCTCGGCGGGTTCACCGCGGTGCACGCGATGGCCAACACCAACCCGGTCGCAGACACCGCCGAGATGGTCGAGCAGGTGGCCCGGCTCGGTGAGCTGGCCGGCCTGGTCGACGTCCGGCCGGTCGGGGCGGTGTCGCGGGGGCTGGCCGGCGAGCAGCTGGCCGAGATCGCCAACATGGCGCGCTCAAGCGCTGCGGTGAGGGTGTTCAGCGACGACGGGCACTGCGTCAGCGACGCACGGCTGATGCGCCGGGCGCTGGAGTACCTCAAGCCGTTCGACGCCGTGCTGGCCCAGCACGCCCAGGACCCGCGGCTGGCCGACGCCAGCTGCTGCGCCCACGAGGGCGAGCTGTCCGGCCGGCTGGGGCTTCCCGGCTGGCCCTCGGTCGCCGAGGAGAGCGTCATCGCCCGTGACGTGATGCTGGCCCGGCACACCGGCTCGCGGCTGCATGTCTGCCACGTGTCCAGCGCCGGCAGCGTCGAGGTGCTGCGCTGGGCCAAGGCCCGCGGGATCGCCGTCACCGCCGAGGTGACCCCCCACCACCTGCTGCTGACCTGTGACCTGCTGAGCAGTTATGACCCGGTCTACAAGGTCAACCCACCGCTGCGCCCGGCGGAGGACGTCGAGGCGCTGCGTGCCGGCCTGGCCGATGGGACGATCGACGCGGTGGCCACCGACCACGCCCCGCACGCCGCGCACGACAAGGACCACGCTTTCGGCGACGCCGCGTTCGGGATGCTGGGTCTGCAGACCGCCCTCGGCGTGCTGATCGAGACGATGGTCGAGCCCGGCCGGCTGGACTGGGCCGGCCTGGCCGACCGGATGAGCGTCCGACCTGCGCTGATCGGCCGGCTCGCCGGGCACGGCCGTCCGATCGCGGCGGGCGAGCCGGCCAACCTCACCCTGATCGATCCGGCCGGCAGCTGGCTGGTCGAGCCGGCCAGGCTGGCCTCGCTGGCACGCAACACCCCGTTCGCCGGCCGGCGGCTGCCCGGCCAGGTGCTGGCCACCTTTCTGCGCGGCCGGGCCACCGTGCGCGACGGCGCGGTCCTCGCCCCGTCCGCGGCGGTGCGGGCATGACCCGCTGGCAGCTGGTGGCGGCGTGCGGCGTGCTGTTCGCGCTGGCCCTGGCCGGCATGTGGCTGGGCTGGCGACGCCGCGGCCGGCGCCAGGACTGGCTGCCGGAGTTGCCGGCAGTGCCGGCCGCGCTCGGGACCGAGCTGGCCGCGCCGCTGACCGGGCTCTACGTCGGCAGCACCCTGGCGACCCGGTGGCAGGACCGGATCGTGGCCGGCGGCCTGGGCGCCCGGGCCGAGTCGGTGGCCAGGCTCACCGAGGCGGGGGCGCTGATCCAGCGGCAGGGCAGCACGCCGATCTTCATCCCGGCGCCGCAGCTGATCGACGCGCGGCTGGAGCCGGCGCTGGCCGGCAAGGTGGTCGGCCGAGGCGGCCTGCTGGTGCTGCGCTGGCGCCACGGCGAGCAGGATCTGGACACCGGCATCAGAGCTGATGACAAGACCGGATACCCAGCGTGGATAACGGCGATCGAGCACCGGGCCCAGCCCGGCAGTAAGCCTAACGACAGCGCGGCGAATGGCAGCGCGGCGAACGGCAGCCAACCGAAGGGCAGCCAACCGGCCGGTGACGTCCGGCCCGGCGTCTGGCAGCACGAGCAGTGACGAGACCGAGAACGAGGCAGAGATGACTGACAAGGCGATTCTGGTCCTGGAGGACGGCCGGTCCTTCACCGGCGAGTCCTACGGCGCGGCCGGTGAGACGTTCGGCGAGGCCGTGTTCAACACTGGCATGACCGGCTATCAGGAGACCTTGACCGATCCGTCCTATCACCGTCAGGTGGTGGTCCAGACCGCCCCGCACATCGGCAACACCGGTGTCAACGACGAGGATCAGGAGTCCTCGCGGATCTGGGTGTCGGGCTACGTCGTGCGGGACCCGGCCCGGCGGATGTCGAACTGGCGCGCCACCCGATCCCTGGAGGAGGAGCTGCAGAACCAGGGCGTGGTCGGGATCTCGGGCATCGACACCCGGGCGCTGACCCGGCACCTGCGCGAGCGCGGCGCGATGCGCTGCGCGATCTCCACGACCGACCTGGACCCCGACTCGGTGCGGCAGCGGGTGCTGGCCTCGCCGGAGATGGCCGGCGCCGATCTTGCCGGCGAGGTCAGCACCGCCCAGGCCTACACCGTCGAGGCGATCGGGACCCGCCGGTTCAGCATCGCGGCGCTGGACTACGGCATCAAGTCGATGACCCCGCACCGGTTGGCTCAGCGCGGCATCACCAGCCATGTGCTGCCGGCGGACTCCAGCCTGCGGCAGGTCCTCGACACCGGCGCCGACGCGGTGTTCGTGTCCAACGGGCCGGGCGACCCGGCCACCGCCGACAGCGCGGTGGCGCTGCTGCGTGAGCTGCTGGCCACCGGCACGCCGGTGTTCGGGATCTGCTTCGGCAACCAGCTGCTGGGACGGGCCTTCGGCTTCGGGACCTACAAGCTCCGCTACGGGCACCACGGCATCAACCAGCCGGTGCAGGACCGGGTCACCGGCAAGGTCGAGATCACCGCCCACAACCACGGCTTCGCCGTCGACGCCCCGATCGACCGGGTCAGCGAGACCGACTTCGGCGGGGTGTCGGTCAGCCACATCTGCCTCAACGACAACGTCGTCGAGGGACTGCGGGCCCATGACGTCCCGGCGTTCTCGGTGCAGTACCACCCGGAGGCGGCGGCCGGGCCGCACGACGCGGCCTACCTGTTCGACCGCTTCGCCCAACTCCTCGAAGGCGGCAGCGAGAGAGCATCGCAGCGAGCGCAGCGAGCCAGGAGCGGATCGAGCGCGGAGCCGACCGACATCACCGAAGGCGGTAACTGATGCCCAAGCGCGAGGACATCCAGCACATCCTGGTGATCGGCTCAGGCCCGATCGTGATCGGCCAGGCCTGCGAGTTCGACTACTCCGGCACCCAGGCCTGCCGGGTGCTGCGCAGCGAGGGGTTCCGGGTCAGCCTGGTCAACTCCAACCCGGCCACCATCATGACCGATCCCGAGTTCGCCGACGCCACCTACATCGAGCCGCTGACTCCTGAGTACGTCGAGAAGGTGATCATGACCGAGGCGGCGCTTGGCCACCCGGTCGACGCGCTGCTGGCCACCCTCGGCGGCCAGACGGCGCTCAACCTGGCGGTCGCGCTGCACAATCGCGGCATCCTGGAGCGGCACGGCGTGGAGCTGATCGGCGCCGACATCGACGCCATCCAGCGCGGTGAGGACCGCCAGAAGTTCAAGGACATCGTCCGGACGGTCGGCGCCGACGTCCCGCTGTCGGCGGTCTGCCACAGCCTGGACGAGGCGACCGCCTTCGCCGCGACCGTCGGCAACCGGGTCGTCATCCGGCCGTCGTTCACGATGGGCGGCCTGGGCTCGGGTATGGCGAACTCGGCCGAGGAGGTGCGGACCCAGGTCGCGCGCGGCCTGGCCGCCTCACCGGTGCACGAGGTGCTGGTCGAGGAGAGCGTGTTCGGCTGGAAGGAGTTCGAGCTGGAGCTGATGCGCGACCGCAAGGACAACGTGGTCGTGGTCTGCTCCATCGAGAACATCGACCCGATGGGCGTGCACACCGGCGACTCGATGACGGTCGCGCCGGCGATGACGCTGACCGACCGGGAGTACCAGCACATGCGCGACGTGGGCATCGCGGTGCTGCGCGAGGTCGGGGTCGACACGGGCGGGTGCAACATCCAGTTCGCGATCGACCCGAAGTCCGGGCGGATGATCGTGATCGAGATGAACCCGAGAGTCTCGCGGTCCTCGGCGCTGGCGTCCAAGGCGACCGGCTTCCCGATCGCCAAGATCGCCGCGAAGCTGGCGGTGGGCTACACCCTGGACGAGGTGACCAACGACATCACCGGCGCCACGCCGGCCTGCTTCGAGCCGACCCTGGACTACGTGGTCATCAAGATCCCGCGGTTCGCCTTCGAGAAGTTCCCGGGCGCCGATCCGGTGCTCACCACGCACATGAAGTCGGTCGGTGAGGCGATGTCGATCGGGCGCAACTTCACCGAGGCGATGGGCAAGGCGCTGCGCTCGACCGAGACGAAGGCCGCCGGGTTCTGGACGAGCGCGGACCCGCGCGAGCCCCACGACGGCCTCGCGCTCGCCTCGATCCAGGAGCTGCTCGGCATCGCCTCGGTTCCCACCGACGGGCGGATCTATGCCATCGAGCGGGTGCTGCGAGCCGGCGCGAGCGTTGCCGAGGTGGCCGAGGCCACCGGCATCGACCCCTGGTTCATCGACCAGTTCGCGCTGATCCTCGAAGTGGGCCAGGAGCTCATCGAGGCCCCCGACATCACCTCGGAGCTGTTGCGGCGGGCCAAGCGGCACGGGCTGTCGGACCGGCAGATCGCGGCGCTGCGCCCGGAGCTGGCCGGCGAGGACGGGGTCCGGCTACTGCGGCACCGGGCCGGCATCCGGCCGGTGTTCAAGACCGTCGACACCTGCGCCGCCGAGTTCGAGGCCTTCACCCCCTACCACTACTCCAGCTATGACTCCGAGACCGAGGTCAGGCCGCAGCGGGACCGGCGCAAGGTGCTGATCCTGGGTAGCGGGCCCAACCGGATCGGGCAGGGCATCGAGTTCGACTACTCCTGCGTGCACGCGGTGATGGCGCTGCGCGAGGCCGGCTACGAGACCGTGATGGTCAACTGCAACCCCGAGACGGTCTCCACCGACTACGACACCGCCGACCGGCTCTACTTCGAGCCGCTGACCCTGGAAGACGTGCTGGAGGTGGTGCACGCCGAGCAGCAGTCCGGCGACGTGGCCGGGGTGATCTGCACGCTGGGCGGCCAGACCCCGCTGGGCTTGGCGCAACGGCTCAAGGACGCTGGGGTGCCGGTGCTGGGCACCCAGCCCGAGGCCATCGACCTGGCCGAGGACCGCGGCGAGTTCGGCCGGGTGCTCGAGCTGGCCGGCCTGCCCGCGCCCAAGCACGGCCTGGCCACCTCCTTCGAGCAGGCCAAGCAGGTCGCCGACGCGATCGGCTACCCGGTGCTGGTGCGTCCGTCCTACGTGCTGGGCGGGCGTGGCATGGAGATCGTCTATGACGAGGTGGGCCTGTCGGCCTACATCGCCAAGGCCACCGACATCGCGCCCAGCCACCCGGTGCTGGTGGACCGGTTCCTCGATGACGCGGTCGAGATCGACGTCGACGCCCTCTACGACGGCGCCGAGCTCTACCTAGGCGGGGTGATGGAGCACATCGAGGAGGCCGGCATCCACTCCGGCGACTCGGCGTGCACGCTGCCGCCGATCACGCTGGGCAGCAGCACGATCGACCGGGTCCGCGCGGCGACCGAGCAGATCGCCCACCATGTCGGGGTCCGGGGCCTGCTCAACGTCCAGTTCGCCTTCAGCGGTGACGTCCTCTACGTCCTGGAGGCCAACCCGCGCGCCAGCCGGACGGTCCCGTTCGTGTCGAAGGCGACTGCCGTCTCGCTGGCCAAGGCGGCTGCCCGGATCGCGGTCGGCGCCACCATCGCCGAGCTACGGCAGGAGGGGATGCTGCCGCGGCACGGCGACGGCGGCGAGCTTCCCCCGGACGCGCCGATCGCGGTCAAGGAAGCGGTGCTGCCCTTCCACCGGTTCCGCTCGCCGGCCGGCGAGCTCGTCGACTCGATCCTGGGTCCGGAGATGAAGTCCACCGGCGAGGTGATGGGCCTGGACCGGACCTTCGGGTCCGCCTTCGCCAAGTCCCAGACCGCGGCCTTCGGCTCGCTGCCCACCAAGGGCACGGTGTTCGTCTCGATCGCCAACCGGGACAAGCGCGCGGTGATCTTTCCGGTGCGCCGGCTCTTCGACCTCGGCTTCCGAATCCTGGCCACCGCCGGGACCGCCCAGGTGCTGCGGCGCAACGGGGTGGCCGCTGAGATGGTCGGCAAGTACTCAGAAGGCGCCGGCAACATCGTCGAGCAGATCCTGGCGGGCAACGTCAACCTGGTGCTCAACACGCCGTTCGGCTCGCCGGGCAACTCCGGGCCGCGGATCGACGGCTATGAGATCAGGACGGCCGCCGTGCAGGTCGGCATCCCGTGCCTGACGACTGTCCAGGCGGTGGCGGCGGCGGTCCAGGGCATCGAGGAGCTCATCCGCGACGAGATCACGGTGGCGTCCTTGCAATCGCATCACCGAGCGCTGGCCAGCTGGCGAGAGGGGACCGGCCGATGAGCGCCGACGGCGCGGCCGTGACCGGACCGGAGGCGACTGGCCCGGTGCAGGAGACCGGCGAGATCTTCGACGTCACCAGGCTCGGCGAGTACATCCAGTTGACGGTGGTCGCCCCCGGAGTGGCGCGCGCCTTCGCGCCGGGCCAGTTCGTGGCGGTGGCGGTCGGCGGCTCGCAGACCTCGATGCTGCTGCGCCGCTCGTTCGCGCTCTACGGGGTGAAGCCGGGCGCGGAGTTCGCCGGCACCATCCAGTTCGTGGTGGCCGTGCACGGCCCGGGCACCGAGTGGCTGGCCAGTCAGCGGATCGGCGCCAGGCTGAACCTGGTCGGCCCGCTGGGGACGCCGTTTCCGATCCCGCGGGACGCGGTGCCGGCGGTGCTGGTCGGCGGCGGCTACGGCGCCGCCCCGCTGCTGCCGCTGGCCGAGCGGCTGATCGGCCTGGGCAGCGAGGTCGAGATGATCGTCGGAGCGTCCCGGGCCGACCGGCTGTTCGGTGAGCTGCAGGCCAAGCGGCTGATCGGCAAGGTGACCGTGACCACCGACGACGGCTCGGCCGGCCAGCTCGGTCGGGTCACCGATCCGCTGCCCTCGGCGATCGAGCGGCTGGGCGCTGAGATCGTCTACGCCTGCGGCCCGATGGCGATGCTGGCCGCGGTCGGCGAGGTCGCTCGGGCACATGCGATCCCGGCTCAGGTCGCGGTCGAAGAGGCGATGGCGTGCGGGATCGGGGTGTGCATGACCTGCGTGTTGCCGGTTCGGGGAACGGACGGGGTGTCGCGCTTCGTCCGCTCCTGCGTGGAGGGGCCGGTCTTCGAGGCCGGCCGGGTGCGCTGGGCAGAGGTCGGGACGTTGCCGGCGGACCTGCACGGAGCTGACGGGATGGGGCGCTAGATGGTTGACCTGCGAACCTCGCTGGGGCGGCTGCAGCTGCCGAACCCGGTGCTGACGGCGTCGGGTTGCGCCGCGTCGGGCAAGGAGCTGAGCCAGTTCTTCGACCTCGCCGATCTCGGCGGCGTCGTAACCAAGTCGATCATGCTGCGAGCGCGGTCGGGCCGGGCGACGCCCCGCATGGCCGAGACGCCGAGCGGGATGCTCAACTCCATCGGGCTCCAGGGGCCGGGCATCGACGCCTTCCTGGCCCACGACCTGCCCTGGCTGCACGCCCAGGGCGCGCGGGCGGTGGTCTCGATCGCCGGCGGTCACACCGACGAGTACGTGGCCCTGACCAAACGGCTCTACAACCACCCGGTCGACCTGATCGAGGTCAACATCTCCTGCCCCAACGTCGAGAGCCGCGGCCAGGTGTTCGCCTGCGACCCGATCGCGGCCGGCCGGGTGATCTCGGCCGTCCGGCGGGCGGCCCATCCCAACGTGCCGGTGTTCGCCAAGCTGTCGCCGGACGTGACCGACATCGGACTGATCGCCCGCGCGGTCACCGATGCCGGCGCGGACGGCATCTCGTTGATCAACACCCTGCTGGGCATGGAGATCGACCTGGACACCCTGCGGCCGGCGCTCGGCGGGGTGACCGGCGGGCTGTCCGGGCCGGCGATCCGCCCGGTGGCGTTGCGCTGCGTGTGGCAGGTGCACCAGGCGGTGCCGCACCTGCCGCTGCTGGGAATGGGCGGCATCATGACCGGGCGGGACGCGCTGCGGTTCCTGCTGGCCGGCGCCTCGGCGGTCTCGGTAGGCACCGCGGTGTTCCACGACCCGATGGCGCCCGTCCGGATCCTGGCGGAGCTGGAAGCCGAACTCGACGCCCGCGGGTTCTCCTCGGTGGCGGACGCGGTCGGGTTCGCGCACAAGAGCCCGGAGCAGCAGGCGGCGCTGCGGGGGAGTGCCGGTCAGACGGTGCCGGCGTGAGCTCGGACCCAGGCACGGCGGCTCCCGCGAGCTTCGGCCAGCGGCTCAGCACGGCGCTGGACCGGCGCGGCTCGCTATGCCTGGGCATCGACCCGCACGCCCAGTTGCTGGAGCAGTGGGGGATGGCTGATGACCTGGCCTCGCTGGAGCGGTTCGCGCTGACGTGCGTGGAGGCCTTCGGCGACCTCGCGCCGGTGATCAAACCGCAGTCGGCGTTCTTCGAGCGGTTCGGCTCGCGCGGCATCGCGGTGCTGGAGCGGACCGTCGCCGCCGCCCGGGCGGCCGGCGCGCTGGTGCTGCTGGACGTCAAGCGCGGTGACATCGGCTCCACGATGGCCGCCTACGCCCAGGCCTACCTGGACCCGTCCTCGGACCTGGCGGTGGACGCGATCACGCTCAGCCCCTATCTGGGCGTCGGCTCGCTGGAACCGGCCTTCGAGCTCGCTGCCCGGCACCAGGCCGGGGTCTTTGTGCTCAGCCTCACCTCGAACAAGGAGGGTCCGCAGGTGCAGCACGCCCGGCTGGCCGACGGCCGGACGGTGGCCCAGTCGGTGATCGACGAGCTGGCCTCGCGCAACGCCGGAGCCGAGCCGCTCGGCTCGTTCGGGGTCGTCGTGGGCGCCACCATCGGTGACTCCGTCGCGCAGCTCGGCCGGCTGAACGGGCCCTATCTGGTGCCGGGCATCGGGGCTCAGGGCGGCACCGCCGCCGATGTCCGGCGGATCTTCGGCGCCAGCCTGCGGGCGGTGCTGCCGAGCGTGTCGCGTGAGGTGCTGCGGGCCGGGCCTGACGTGCCTGCGCTGCGTGCCGCGGCTGAGCAGGCCGTGGAGGATTTCCTCTTCCTGCGCGGCTGAAACCCCCGCGACCGGCTTGCTGATCGCCGGTCGGCTCACCGGTCAGCGGCGGGCCGGGCGGCCACCGATCCGAGCGCGTGAGCCGGTACCGTGGCAGGCATGCCTGAGGCGCCTGAACTCAGCGCTGAGCAGCGGGCCGGCGCGCTCGCGATGGCGACCGCCGCCCGGTCGGCCAGGGCCCAGGCCCGGGCCGACCTCAAGAGCGGCCGGATCAGCCTCTCCCAGCTGTTGGAGCGGGCCGGCTCCGATTCCCAGCTCGCCGCGATGCGGGTGAGCGCCCTGCTGGCCGCCTTGCCGGGTTACGGCAAGGTGCGGGCGGCGGCGCTGCTGGCCGATCTGCGGATCGCCGAGTCCCGCCGGGTGCGAGGATTAGGCCCTCATCAGCGCGCCGCGTTGCTGCAACGAATCGAACAGACGGCACAATCGCGGTCATGACCGAACCCGCCACCGACGCCGTCACACCCGCCCGCCTCACCGTCCTGTCGGGACCGTCCGGGGTGGGCAAGGGGACTGTCGTGGCCGAGGTGCGCAGGCTCTTCCCACACGTCTGGGTGTCGATCTCGTGCACGACCCGCAAGCCCCGCCCGGGTGAGGTGGACGGGGTGCAGTACCACTTTCTGACCGACGCCCAGTTCGACGAGTTGATCGCCACCGACCGGCTGCTGGAGTACGCCACCTTCGCCGGCCACCGCTACGGCACGCCCCGCCGGCCGGTCGAGCAGCACCTGGCCGCAGGCCGGCCCACCCTGCTGGAGATCGAGTTGCAGGGCGCCCGGCAGGTGCGGCAACGGATGCCCGAAGCCCAGTTCGTGTTTCTGGCGCCGCCGTCGGTGACCGAGCTGCGTGACCGGCTGACCGGCCGGGGCACCGAGACCGGCGACATGATCGAGACCAGGCTGACCCGGGCCCAGTACGAGCTGCAGGCCCACGACGAGTTCGACGTGGTGGTGGTCAACGACGACGTCGAGCGGGCCGCCGCCGAGGTCGTCTCGCTGATCAGCGCCGTCGTCTCCTGAGCCCGGTCCTCTCACGGCGAGGCTGCGCCGAGGCGGGCCGACTGAGCCGGTCGCGCGGAACCGGGCTCAGTCGACCTGCTTGGTGGCCGTCACCAGCGCGGCCAGCCCCTTCTTGGCGTCGCTGAACAGCATGCTGGTCTTGGGGTCGCCGTAGAGCTCGTTGTCGATGCCGGCGTAACCGGAGGCCATCGAGCGCTTGATGACGATGATGCTGCGGGCGTGGTCGACGTCGAGGATCGGCATTCCCGAGACGGCGTTGCCGGGCCGGCGGGCGGCCGGGTTGGTGACGTCGTTGGCGCCGATGATCAGGGCCACGTCGGTCCGGTCGAACTCCGGGTTGACGTCCTCCATCTCGCGCAGTTGGTCATAGGGAACGTTGGCCTCGGCCAGCAGGACGTTCATGTGGCCCGGCATCCGGCCTGCCACCGGGTGGATCGCGTAGGACACCTCGATGCCCCGGCTCTCCAGCAGCTCGCCCAGCTCGCGCACCTCGTGCTGGGCCTGAGCCGCGGCCAGGCCGTAGCCCGGCACCACGATCACCTTGCTGGCGTAGGCCAACTGCAGGGCCGCGTCGTCGATGGCGATGGACTTGACCGAGCCGCCGCCGCCGGCAGTGCCGACCTCGATCCCGGCCGCGCCGGTGCCGAACCCGCCGGCCATGATGCTGAGCACCGAGCGGTTCATCGCGTCGGCCATCAGCTTGGTCAGGATGGCGCCGGAGGCGCCGACCAGGGCGCCGGCGATGGTCAGGGTGGCGTTCTCTAGGACGAAGCCCGCCATCGCCACCGCGGTGCCGGTGAAGGCGTTGAGCAACGAGATGACGACCGGCATGTCGGCGCCGCCGATCGGCAGCACCATGCCGATGCCGATGCCCAGTGACGCGATCAGCACCAGCGCCAGCAGCCAGGGGCTGTGCGCACCGGCGATCACCGCGATCCCGGCGACCAGCGCGGCCAGGGTCAGCACGATCGAGACCAGCCGCGAGCCGGGGAAGTTGATGGGCTGACTCCAGTAGCCCTGCAGCTTGGCGGCCGCGATCAACGAGCCCGAGAACGTCACCGCGCCGATCAGCACGTCGAGCACCACCGCGGTCGCGATGCCGGCCGAGACATGGCTGTCGTGCTGGTAGTCGGCCACCGCGATCAGGGCCGCGGCGCCGCCGCCGACGGCGTTGAACAGGCTGACCAGCTGAGGCATCTGGGTCATCGCCACGGCCCGGGCCGAGTACAGCCCGGCGGCCGAACCGATCAGGGCGCCGCAGCCCAGCACCAGCCAGCGGGTCGAGTTCATGGTGCCGCCGTCTGACACCGAGACCAGCACCGCCACGATCGCGACCAGCATGCCGAATGCCGACAGCTGGTTGCCGCGCCGGGCGGTGGCGGGGGAGTTCATCATGTGCAGGCCGAGCACGAAGGCCACCGCCCCGAACAGCGAGGCCAGCCTGACACCGTTGTCGACAGTCACTCGGTTTCACCGCTCTTCGCGCGAGCGCTCATCGCTGGCATTCGCTGTGCTCCTCGCTCCTGCGTCGCTCGATGCTCGCTCACTCGGACTCCACCGCGGGGCGGGCCGCCGCCGGGACCGGGCGTTTACGGAACATCTGCAGCATCCGGTCGGTCACCGCGTACCCGCCGACCACGTTGGCCGCGCCGAAGGCGGCCGCCACGAAGGTCAGGATGTAGCCGAAGGTCCCCTCGACAAATGAGGACAGGATCACCACGCCGACCAGCACCACGCCGTGGATGGAGTTGGCGCCCGACATCAGCGGGG
This sequence comes from Jatrophihabitans sp., assembly GCA_036399055.1. Classification (NCBI taxonomy): domain Bacteria; kingdom Bacillati; phylum Actinomycetota; class Actinomycetes; order Jatrophihabitantales; family Jatrophihabitantaceae; genus Jatrophihabitans; species Jatrophihabitans sp. The sequence continues at coordinate 8,465 of DASWNX010000011.1, read as the reverse complement.
TGTGCAGCGTCGCCGGCACCTTGCTGATCACCTCGAACCCGACCAGCAGGGCCAGCACGAAGATCGTCAGGTTGCCGACGAATCCCTGGGTCATGAGGCCTGCCCTTCACTAGAAGTCGCGCCCGCCGTGGGCGTGGCCACGGCGGCCACCGCCGATGACACGATCTGCCCGCCGTGGCTGATCACCACGCCGCGCTGGATCTCATCGTCGAGGTCGATGACCAGCTCGCCGTCGCGGACCAGATGCTGCACCAGCGCGGCCATGTTGCGTGAGAGCGCCTGCGAGGCGCTGGTGGCCAGCCTGGCCGGCAGGTTGGCCGCCCCGACCAGCCGGACGCCGTTGCCGGTCAGCACCGTCTCGCCCGGCACCGAGCCCTCGACGTTGCCGCCAAGCCGGCTGGCGGCCAGGTCGACGATGACCGAGCCTGGCCGCATCCGAGCCACGGTGTCGGCCGTGACCAGCACCGGCGGGACCCGTCCGGGCACCTGGGCGGTGGTGATCACGATGTCGTGCCGGGCGATGTGCTCGGCCAGTTCCTGCTGCTGGGCATGGCGCTCCTCGGACGACAGCTCGCGGGCGTAGCCGCCCTCGCCGGCGCCGGCGATGCCCGCCTTGAGCTCCACGAACTTCGCGCCCAGGGACTTGACCTCCTCGCGGGCGGCCGGCCGCACGTCGTAGCCGCTGACCACCGCGCCGAGCCGGCGGGCGGTTCCGATCGCCTGCAGCCCCGCGACCCCGGCGCCCAGCACCAGGACCGCGGCCGGCTTGGAGGTGCCGGCCGCCGTCATCAGCATCGGAAAGAACCGGTCGTAGTGCTCGGCGGCGACCAGCACGGCCTTGTAGCCGGCGGCGCTGGCCTGCGAGCTGAGCGCGTCCATCGACTGGGCTCTGGTCAGCGTCCGGGGGAGCCCGTCCAGGCTGATCATGGTGACGCCCCGGTCGGTGAGCGCGCGGACCAGTTCGGGGTTGGTCAGCGGCGCCAGCAGGCCCAGCCAGCTCTGCCCGGCCCGCAGCATGCCCAGGACGTCGTCTGCGGGCGGGCCGACCGAGAGCACCAGATCGGCCTCGGCCAGCAGCTCGGCCCGCTCCAGCAGACGCGCGCCGGCGGTCCGGTAGGACTCGTCGTCGAACCAGGCGGCCGCGCCGGCGCCGACCTCGATCAGCACCTGCGCTCCGAGGGCCTGCAGCCGCTTCACGCCGTCAGGGTCGAGCGCGACCCGCCGTTCGTGAGCGGCCGTCTCTTTCACCACCGCGATCCGCAGGGTGCTCATCCGGCGTGCCTTTCGGTCGAGGTCTCCTGGTCGGGCGGTGGTGTCCGGACCCGCCCGGGCCATCGAACCGGGACGACCCGGTCGACATCGAAGAAACACTAGCGGGTAACTGAGCCGATACCGGTGACCTTGCCCACAGGCCTCCGGCTGCGCCGGATCGAGAATGCGGGCACAGCAGCGCGGAGTTGGTAGTATTGCCAGACTGCGCGTGGCGTTCAGATCGCCGACTGCCTTGGCCAGAACTCTCGATGGCCCAGCCGCGCATGAGATTCCGAGAAGAATTCGAGGCTAGCGTGACCGCACCTGTGCCTGCTCCCGAGGGCATCACCAACCCGCCGATCGACGAACTGCTCGACCGGACCGGTTCGAAATACGCCCTGGTCATCGTGGCCGCCAAGCGGGCCCGCCAGATCAACGCCTACTACAGCCAGCTCGGCGAGGGTTTGCTCGAGTACGTCGGCCCGATGGTCGAGACCGCTCCGCAGGAGAAGGCCCTGTCGATCGCGCTGCGCGAGATCAACACCGATCTGATCGAGTTCAAGCCCTCCGAGGCCTAGGCCCGGACGACGGGTTCGAGTGACGCGCCTCGTGACTGACTTGACCTCTGAGACTCCACAGGCGCGAGCGGCCGGCCCGGGCGCCCAGGTGATCCTCGGAGTCTCCGGCGGCATCGCCGCCTACAAGGCGGTCGAGCTGCTGCGCCGGCTGAGCGAGTCCGGCCATGACGTGACGGTGGTGCCGACCGAGTCGGCGTTGCGTTTCGTGGGTGAGCCGACCTGGGCCGCGCTGTCGCACAAACCGGCGCTCTCTGACGTCTGGACCGGCGTCGAGCGGGTGCCGCACGTCCGGTTGGGCCAACAGGCCGATCTGGTGGTGGTGGCGCCGGCGACCGCGGACCTGCTGGCCAAGGCCGCGCACGGCATGGCCGACGACCTGCTCACCAACACCCTGTTGACCGCCCGGTGCCCGGTGCTGTTCGCGCCGGCGATGCACACCGAGATGTGGACGCACCCGGCGACCGTGGCCAACGTGGCCGTCCTGCGCAGCCGCGGCGTGGTCGTGCTGGAGCCCGCTCACGGCCGGCTGACCGGCGCGGACACCGGCCAGGGACGGCTGCCCGAGCCCGCCGAGATCGCTCAGCTGGCCGAGCTGCTGCTGCGCCGCCCGGACGCTCTGCCGCCGGACCTGACCGGACGCCGGGTGCTGATCACCGCCGGCGGAACCCGTGAGCCGCTTGATCCGGTGCGTTTTCTGGGCAACCGGTCCTCGGGCCGGCAGGGTTTCGCTCTGGCGACCGTGGCCGCCGCCCGGGGCGCCCAGGTGACGCTGGTGGCCGCCAACGTGGAGCTGCCGACCCCGGCGGGCAGCGAGCTGATCCCGGTGGGCAGCGCCGAAGAGCTGCGCGCGGCGACCCACGCCGCGGCCAAGGACGCCGACGTCGTGGTGATGGCCGCCGCGGTGGCCGACTTCCGCCCGGCCGTGCCTGCCGAGGCCAAGATCAAGAAGACCGGCGCCGCGCCGGCGGCGATCGAGCTGGTCGGCAATCCCGACGTGCTGGTCGAACTGGTCCAGGCCCGCTCGGCCGGCCGGTTGGCCGCGCCGGTGATCGTCGGCTTCGCGGCCGAGACCGGCGACCAGGCCGGCGACGTGCTGGCCCACGGCCGCGCGAAGCTGGCCCGCAAGGGTTGTGACCTGCTGGTGGTCAACGCCGTCTCCGAAGGCCGGGTCTTCGGCCGGCCGGACAACGCCGCGGTGATCCTGAGCGCCCTCGGCGCCGAGGTCGACGTCCCCCTGGGCCCGAAAACCGTGCTCGCCGCCGCCCTGTGGGACGCCATCACCGCGCTCCTGCCTGAGTAGACTCCCCTTGCCCATCACACCCCCTAGGAGCTTTTGTGAGCCGTCGCCTATTCACCTCGGAGTCCGTGACCGAAGGACATCCGGACAAGATCGCCGATCAGATCTCGGATGGAATTCTGGACGCCCTGTTGAGCCAGGACCCGGCAAGCCGGGTAGCGGTCGAGACGATGATCACCACCGGCCAGGTGCACATCGCCGGTGAGGTCACCACCAACGCCTACGCCGACATCCCGGCGATCGTCCGCAAGACCATCCTCGGCATCGGCTACGACTCCTCCCGCAAGGGCTTCGACGGCGAGTCCTGTGGCGTCAGCGTGTCGATCGGCGCGCAGTCGGCTGACATCGCCCAGGGTGTGGACACCTCCTACGAGGCGCGGGTCGAGGGCGCGGACGAGGCAGAGGACGCCATCGCCGCCCAGGGCGCCGGTGACCAGGGCCTGATGTTCGGCTACGCCTGCGACGACACCCCCGAGCTGATGCCGCTGCCGATCTGGCTGGCGCACCGGCTGGCCGAGAAGCTGACCGAGGTCCGCAAGAACGGCACCGTCCCGTACCTGCGTCCCGACGGCAAGACCCAGGTCACCATCGAGTACGTCGACGGCAAGGCCGTCCGGCTCGACACGGTGGTGGTCTCGAGCCAGCACGCCGAGGACATCGACCTCGACACCCTGCTCAAGCCCGACATCGAGGAGCACGTGATCAAGCCGGTGCTCGAAGGGCTGGCCATCGACACCTCGGACTACCGGGTGCTGGTCAACCCGACGGGCCGCTTCGTCACCGGCGGGCCGATGGGCGACGCCGGCCTGACCGGCCGCAAGATCATCGTCGACACCTACGGCGGCATGGCCCGCCACGGCGGCGGGGCGTTCTCCGGCAAGGACCCGTCGAAGGTGGACCGGTCCGCGGCCTACGCGCTGCGCTGGGTGGCCAAGAACGTGGTGGCCGCCAAGCTGGCAGCTCGAATCGAGGTGCAGGTCGCCTACGCCATCGGCAAGGCCGAGCCGGTCGGGCTGTTCGTCGAGACCTTCGGGACCGAGACGGTGCCGGTCGACAAGATCATCGACGCCATCAACGAGACCTTCGACCTGCGGCCGGCCGCGATCATCCGCGACCTGGACCTCAAGCGCCCGATCTACCAGAAGACGGCCGCCTACGGGCACTTCGGCCGCGAGGACGCCGACTTCACCTGGGAGCGCACCGACCGCGCCGACCAGCTGGCCAAGCTCGCCAACAGCTGAGACGTTTCAGCTCTCTCTGCCCGTTGTGCCATTGTGCGGCCTGAATCCGCGCCGATCTCGGTCGGAACCGCGGATTCAGGCCGCACAATGCGTTGTGCCGGCACCGCTGCCGGTGCGTCATGCTCTGCGGTGGCCAGGACCACGTGTGCCCATGACGCTGGAAGAGCTCGAGCGTCCGCAGGGTAGGGGCCTGAGAACGTCGGCTGGGGCTGGTAGGCATATCCCGTGACCGCCGACCGCACGGACGTGCCCGGGTTGGCCGCGCGCGCCGCGGTCGCGCGCCGGGGCGCCACCCGGCCGCCCCGGGACCGCCAACCGGCCGAATCATCGCCGGTGGCACGGGTGGCCGTGGACTCGCCGCTGCCGCATCTGGACCGGCCCTTCGACTACCTGGTGCCGGCTGAGCTGGACGAGGCCGTGCGACCGGGCTCGCGGGTGCGGGTGCGTTTCGCCGGCCGGCTGATCGACGGCTGGGTGCTGCAGCGGCTGGCGGCCAGCGAGCACGACGGCCGGCTGTCCTATCTGGAGCGGGGTGTCGGCGACGAGCCGGTGCTGACCACCGAGACAGCCGCGCTGTTCCGGTCGGTGGCCGATCGCTGGGCCGGCGCCTTCGCCGACGTGGTGCGGCTGGCGGTCCCGCCCCGCCATGCCCGCGCCGAGTCGGCAGTGGCTGTCGAGGCCGCCGCGCCGCCGCTGGCGCCGAGTCAGGACGGCTGGGCGCGTTACCGGGCGGGTGCGGCGTGGCTGGGTGGCGTGCAGGCCGGCCGGCCGGTGCGGGCGGTCTGGAACGCGACGCCGGGGGAGGACTGGCCGGCCCGGATCGCCGAGGCGGCGCAGGCGGCGCTGGCCGGTGGCCGCGGGGTGCTGGTGGTGGTCCCCGACGCCCGTGACGCGGGCCGGGTCGACAAGGCGTTGCAGGCGGCCCTGCCCAAGGGCTCGCATGTGGTGCTCAGCGCCGACCTGGGGCCCGAGGCCCGGTACCGGCGATGGCTGGCGGTGCGCCGAGGCGCGGTGCGGGCGGTGCTGGGCACCCGCTCGGCGGTGTTCGCGCCGGTGGCCGACCTGGGGCTGGTGGTGATCTGGGACGACGGCGACGACCTGCACGCCGAGCCGCGCGCGCCCTATCCGCATGCCCGCGACGTGGCGGTGCTGCGCGCCTCGATGACCGGCGCGGCGCTGCTGGTGGCCGGCTTCGCGCGCACCGCTGAGGCGGCGCTGCTGGTCGAGTCGGGCTGGGCGCAGCCCATCGCTGCTGACCGGGCGATGCTGAGGCAGGCCGCGCCCCGGATCGTGGCGCTGGGCGATGAGGTGGAGCTCGAACGCGATCCGGTCGCCCGGACGGCCCGGCTGCCGGCGCTGGCCTTTCGCACCGCCCGGGCCGCGCTGGCCGCGGGCAACCCGGTGCTGGTGCAGGTGCCCCGGCGCGGTTACGCGCCCACCCTGGCGTGTGCCAAGGACCGGACACCGGCTCGCTGCGCGCACTGCTCCGGGCCGCTGGCGGCGACGTCGCGGCAGGGGCTGCCCTCCTGCCGGTGGTGCGGCCGGCCGGCGGCGGACTGGCGCTGTCCCAAGTGCGGCGCTGACCGGTTGCGGGCGATGGTGGTGGGCTCGACCCGCACCGCCGAGGAGCTGGGTCGGGCGTTTCCGGGGGTGGTGCTGCGCACCAGCGCCGGTGACTCGGTGCTGGCCGACATCCCGGCCGGCCCGGCCCTGGTGGTGGCGACGCCGGGCGCTGAGCCGGTCGCTCCGGACGGCTACGGCGCGGCGTTGCTGCTGGACGGCTGGGCGTTGCTGTCCCGGCCGGACCTGCGGGCGTCGGAGGAAACCCTGCGGCGCTGGGCCAACGCCGCGGCGCTGGTGCGCGGCGACGGCACCGTGATCGTCGGCGCGGACGCCTCGCTGGCGGTGGTGCAGGCGCTGCTGCGCTGGGACCCGGCAGGCCACGCCGAGCGCGAGCTGGCCGACCGGCGCGAGCTGCGCTTTCCACCGGTCAGCCGAATGGCGGCGCTGGTCGGCGCCCCGGCCGACGTCGCCGAGCTGCTGTCGCTGAGCCAGTTGCCGGCCTCGGCCGAAGAGCTCGGCTCGGTTCCGGTGCAGGCCAGTCGCGGCGGGCAGCCGACCGAGCACATCCGCAGCCTGTTGCGGGTTCCCCGCCCGGACGGGGTGGCGCTGGCCGAGGCGTTGCACGCCGCGGCAGCGGTTCGGTCGGCGAAGAAGTCCGGTGACGCGGTGCGGATCATGCTCGACCCGCTGGAGCTGTTTTAGCTGAGCGGGGCGTTGAGGTGCGGGCGCCTGACTCCAGAACCCGGCCCGTTGAAGTGCCACCACTCACCTGAGTAGACGGTGATGCCGCCGGAGTTCATCGCCGATCGCAGCCGCGCTCGGTTCGCCTGCGCCTGGGCGCTGACACCGTCCACAGCGAAGGCCCGCGCGCGAGGGGTGAAGTCATCAAAGCCGGTGCCCATGTCGAGCAGGCAGTGCCGTTGGACGCGCTGGGCCGCCGAGCACGCGACGCCGGTGCGCGCGTAGGCGAGCGTGATGTCGACCGAGCGGCCGGCTACGTGGCTGGTGGCGTAGGGCCGGGGCCGGGCCACCCACTGCGGGTCCGAGACCACGTCGAACATGCGCGCCTGCACCGCGTTCGGCCGGTAGCAATCCCAGAACACCACCACGTGCCCCTGGCGTCGGAGCTGATCCGCGGCTGCCTTCAGGCCGGGCGCCATCGACTCGTGCACCAGGCAGCGCGCGCCGGCCGGGTACATCGGCACGCCCACGAAGTTGTCGCTGGTCGCATAGCGCAGCTCGACGACCGCGTCAGGAACGACCGTCCGGATGTCGACCAATCCCACCGCGCGAGCCTTGGCCGAGACCGGGGGCGTCAGCGGCGCCGTGCTCGACGCGCTGCGCGACACCGAAGGACGCGATGCCGATGACGCTGCGCTGCGGGGGACGGGTGACGAGCTGGCCGACGGCGGCGACGACACCCAGGACGACACCGACGACACCGACGACGACGGCGACACCGACGACACCGACGACGACGGGGACCTGGAGCCGGCGGGCAGCTGGCCGTCCGCAGCGGGCCGCGGCGTGCAGCCGGCGGCGACGAGCAGCGCAAGCATCCACCACCCGATCCTGAACATCGGCTCATCCTTGCGGCACCGCCGACTGGAAGGCAATTCCTCAGACCCGTCCGGGCGCGGTGTCAGACCGGTGAGGATTCTGCCGCGAGGGCTGAGCAGGCAGGGGCGCCCAGAGTCATCCAGTGGCTCGCAACTCCCTGATGATCTACACATTATGTAAGATAAACGGCGTAATTGTCCGACTCGAAGCTGAAACCGGCCCCCCGTCGGACGCCCTCACCCACCCCAGGAGTGAATGTGCGGTTCTGCACGCCCATCCCGTCCAGCACCCGTCTAGCCCAGAAGCGGCGAACGTCGCCGCGGACCTTGCTGCGAGCGCTGGTGCTCGCGGCGCTCGTCCTCGCGACTTTGCCGGTGATCGCTAACCGGGACGAGGCACATGCCGCCGCGCCGTTGCTGACGAACACCCAGCGGCAGGCCTACCTGAACTATTACGCGCCAGTGATCTTCAAGCGGGGGAACGAGAACAACGCGGCCGAAGGCCGCGACTGGCTGACGAACTACGACTTCGACCAGGACGCCAACTTCGCCACCAACCGGGTCAACTGGCTCCAGGTCAACCAGTACGCAGCCGCGTCGGCGACCAAGGCGACCACCAGCCCGTACGCCCAATGGCGTATCCGCCCGACCCTGTACACCTCGCTGATCGAGTACATGAACGGCGCCACCAAGTCACTGGTGCTGCTCTACCACGTGTACAACGCGGCGGACAAGGAAGGCTCCGAGATTCACGACTGGGAGCGGATCGAGATCGTCGTGCGCAACGTCACCGGCACGCCCGGGGCGACCGGTGAGTACGTCAACAGTTCGACCCTCACCCACCACAGCGAGGACATCATCCGCAAGCGCGGCGACTCCGGGTTCAACTTCATGAACACCGCGACCGGCAAGCACCTGATGATCTGGCAGGCCGACGAGGCGGGCGACGTCACGGCCACCCACGCGCACGAGCTGC
>DASWNX010000010.1 GCA_036399055.1 Jatrophihabitans sp. | reverse complement strand
TCACCCACCACAGCGAGGACATCATCCGCAAGCGCGGCGACTCCGGGTTCAACTTCATGAACACCGCGACCGGCAAGCACCTGATGATCTGGCAGGCCGACGAGGCGGGCGACGTCACGGCCACCCACGCGCACGAGCTGCGGTACTCCAACGACACCTACAGCTCGCTCATCAGCCAACCCTCGACCAACCAAGCCGAGGTGGAGATCAGCGGCAAGGACGAGGACAAGAACGTCCACTACATCTTCGTTCCGCAGTCATCGTCGGCCGCGGTGAACGCCTGGGGCGCGAAGCCGCTCAACTTCTCCAACGCCTCCACGTTGTTCACCGGGTACGACAACGAGCAGACCATCGCCTGGTACCAGACGAAGCGGCTCACCTACGAGCTGCAGGACCTTGCCGACATCACCCTGAGCCACTGGTCCGGCAACCCTGCCTGGTCCACGCACTGGCTGTCGACCACGGCGGGCGACATAGTGCTGGAGTCGCCGGTCGTGAACGAGGTAGGAGCGACCGAGGTGCCCGTCGGGCGTCAGCGCTTCCACACCCGGGCCCGTGACAACGGGAAATCCGATCTGGACGGCAGCCGCAACGGGCAACTGCTCAAGGACTGGTTCTACGGCGCGTACTCCGCCGAGGCGGATGAGGATTGGCCCTCCGACAGTGACGACTTCAAGGGCTATGAGGGGGTTGGCACCGACAACTCCAGCTGGACCCGCCAGATGGCCAGCGGACGCTACGACTCGCCCAACTCCTACTGGTGGCAGCACGACTACTTCGTCCATGACGGAACGGTCGACACCGACGGCACCGAGGAGAACGGCGATTGGCTGCGCGGCGCGTGGTACACCGCCGCGAACGGCGGGTTCGACGGCCGCTGGGTGCAGCTGTTCGACGACCGGCCCGGGCTCGAACCCACGGCCTGACCTCTGCATCAGCCCGCTGACCTCTGCATCAGCCCGCTGACCTCTGGCATCGGCCCGGCTCGCGCGGGGCGCGTGAGCCGGGCCGGCGCCTGGCCATCAGCCGTGGCCGGACTTGATGCGCCGGCAGTTGTCATACCCCTGTCCTAGATTCGCGTCATGGACGACTGGAAGATCGAGCTGATATTCATCCCGGTGACCGACGTCGACCGCGCCAAGGCGTTCTACGTCGACCAGGTCGGCTTTCACGCCGACCACGACCAACAGGTCAACGAGCAGCTGCGCTTCGTGCAGCTGACCCCGCCCGGGTCGGCCTGCTCCATCGCGTTCGGCACGGGCATCACCCAGATGCAGCCGGGCACCCAACGGGGTGTGCAGGTGGTGGTGCCAGATGCCGCGGCCGCCCGCCAGCATCTGCTTGAGCACGGTGTGCAGGCCAGCGAGGTCGACGTCCAGCCGTGGGGCTCGTTCGTGACCTTCGACGACCCTGACGGCAACGGCTGGATTTTGCAGGAGCTGCCGGCGCGCATGAGGCCGGCCTCCTGATCACACGCCGGTCAGGCCGCCGCCGGTCATTCGGAGGTGTCGGGTGGCTGATCGGCAGCGCCGGCTTTCCCAGCCGAAGCTGCCGACTCCCGGCGGGCGCGTGCCCGTCGCTTGCCCTCGTGCATCGCGGCCACCCGGGCGACCGGAATCAGTCGGCCCTCTTCGACGAGCGCGGCGTTCAACGGCTGTGGCTCAGGCATCCGGTCCGCCCACGGATCGGCCTCTGCCATCAGGGCCAACGCGGTGTGCACCGTGAAGTCGCCGGGCTCGACGCCGTCAAGCTCATCCCAGGACAGCGGGTAGGACACCGGCACCCCTGGCCGCAGCCGCGGGCTGTACGCCGCCACCACCGTCGCGCCGCCGGCGCGGGTCGAGTCGAGGAACACCTTTCCCTCGCGCTCATCCCGGACGAACGCGGTGGTGGCCAGCTCTGGGTCCAGGCGCTCGGCGCGCACCGCCAGGGCGCGGGTCGCGGCGGCCACCTCCTCTGTCGTCGCGTCGGCGACCGGGACCAGGACGTGCACGCCCTTGGCGCCACTGGTCTTGACCGCGCCCTGCATTCCCGCGTCGGCCAGCGCCTGGCGCACCAACAGGGCCGCCTGCAGGGCCAGGCGAAACGCTGCCCCCTCTGGCGGGTCGATGTCGAGCACCAGATGCGTCGGGCGGTCGCGCTGGTCGATCCGGTACAGCGTCGGGTGGTACTCCACCGCGCGCTGGTTGGCGAACCAGAGCAGCGTGGGGCGGTCATCGCACAGCGCGTAGGAGATCTCACGCTTGGAGGCCTCAGCCCACACCGGCACGGTCTTCACCCACTCCGGGGTGTACTTGGGGACGTTCTTCTGCATGAACGCCTCCTGGCCCCGCAGGATGCGCACCACCGACAGCGGCCGGGCCCGCAAGCCCGGCAGCATCCGGTCGGCGACCGCGTCGAGGTAGTCCACGAACTCCCGCTTGGTGGCGCCCGCGCCCTCGAACAACGGCTGATCGAGGTTCGTCAGCGGCACGCCGTCGCGAATGTCGTCCTTGCTCATCCGCCCATCCTGCACCCACCGGCCAGGCTGGCCGTCGCGGTGGCTTTCCGACGCGGCTTCCGACGCCCCGCTATGACGTGAGGTACTGCTCGGCCAGCGCCCGCGGGGCACAGGCCAGCCAGCCGTCGACGACAGCCTCGCGCAGCGCCTTCTTGCTCACCTTGTCGAGTTGGATGAGCACGGCGGGAAAGCCGTCGAAATGCGGGATCGTGAAGAAGCCGGCCAGGCTCGCCGCCAGCACAGCTTCTTTCTCGCTCAGGTCGGCGACTTTCACCGCGAGGATCGGCCCGTTCGGTGGCGCCACCTCGCCGAACCGCTTGAGGTCGGCCTTGCTGAACGGCCGTTCCCAGGCGAAGGCCTTGCCGTGGACCTGCCAGGTCCGGTTGCCGTACCGCTCGCCCTCGGTCACCTCTGGCAGTTCCAGCGCCAGCCGGGCGGCGTCTTCCAGCGTCAGCATGGCTCCACCGTAGGCCTGTGGCATTGAGAAGCGACCCGAAGATGCTCACCGGGCGCTGTCAGTGCCTCAGGGCTGGTTGTTCACCCCGGCCGGGATGCGCACCGTGCGGGTGCTCTCCACCAGGACCGGCATGCCGTCCTCCTGCCGGTAAACGGTGGCGATGACCTGAGCGGTGCCCGGGTGCAGGCCGTTGCCGTAGAAGCCCATGCTCAATCGCGGGGCGCTGTCGGTGGCGGAGCAGCTGAACTCACCGACGCCCAGGGCGGTCGAGGCCACCGGGTAGCTGACGCCGTCCTGAACGAGATCCATCCAGAGCACGTAATTGCCGGCGGGGCAGTCGCGCAGCTGGACCTGCACCCTCACTGCGTCAAGCTCCGGACCGGTGCCGGTGGGGCTGCCGTCGTACTGGTAGAACGCGCTGGTCCTGGGCTCGATCTTGAGGCGAGACACCGGCTCGGCGTTCGCGGCGGTGGGCGCGAACAACAACACCGCCGCGCAGGCGGCGACAAGGCTGGACAGGAATGCGCGCATGATGGTTCCCCCGTGGAGACTAGGCGACGGAGCCGAGCACGACCTGGCACTTCGTGATCAGCTTTAAACGACCATTACTCATCCTCATTAAGTATGCAATGCCCTGGATGCTGATGTTGCTCACATCGTGACGAGGTATCACGAGACAGGTGCTCTGCTGCGCAGTGGGTTCGCTCCGAGGAAGATGGCCCCTGTGATCGGTCCTGCCCTGTTTCGCGACCAGCCGGTCCTGACCGGCGAGCTGGTCCGGCTCGAGCCGTTGACCGCCTCGGTGCTGGAGGACTACCTCCTCGGCCTGGCCGATCCTGAGCTCTCGCGGTTGACCGGCAGCCACGGGTCGCTGGACCGGGAGCAGGTGCGGCAGTGGCTGAGCACCCGAGCGCAGCAGCACGACCGCGCCGACTGGGCGGTGCTGCGCCGATCCGACGGCGCCTTTCTCGGTGAGGCCGTGCTCAACGACCTCGACACCGACAACGCCTCGGTCAACTACCGGATCTGGCTGGCCGGCCCGCTGGCGTTCGGCAAGGGACACGGCACCGAGGCGACCCGGCTGGTCCTCGACTACGCCTTCGACGTCGCCGGCCTGCACCGGGTCAGCCTGGGCGTCTTCGAGTTCAACCCCCGGGCCCGCCGGGTCTATGAGAAGTGCGGGTTCCAGTTGGAGGGCCGGCTTCGCCACGCGCTGCGCTGGGATGGGCAGTGGCACGACGAGTTCGTGATGTCGGTGCTCAGCACCGACCCCAGGCCAGGCGCGGGCGCCGACCTCGAAGCCCCGGCTCGTGAGGCAGGCCCAGCGGATGCGCAGGAGCAGTCTTGACAGCCGCTGCTGGCGCCAAAGATGCTGGACGCGACAGAGCAAACCGTCATCTCTTCGCGGTGCACCACGCGAATGACGGCGCTCTGCACCGCGAACCGAGCAAGTGAGGTGTTCGCATGGCCACCGGTGAAACCGGATTCGACGATGTCTCCTTCGACCTGATCTCGCTGCAGTACCACTCCCTGAAAGCCGGCCACGACTACGGCCAGTACGTCCGAGACGCCTCCAACGCCGGCCGCGAGGACATCGCGGACTTCTTCCGCGAGGTCATGCAGCAGGACTCGGAGCGGGCCAAGCGCTGTCACGACCTGCTCAGGGACATCAGCGGCACGGAGCAGGCCGGGCCGGCGATGACCTGAGGCCCGCTTGAGCGGGTACGCGGCATGAGTGTGCGCTCTGGTCAGACATCCCACCGTCGGTAGCTGAATCCGGCATAGTCACCCCCCGAACAAGGGGGTGGCTATGCCGGTCGTCGAGATCCGCGAGGCGCACAAGACCTACCGCCGCTGGCGCAAGCCCGCCGAGCACGCCGTCCGGGGCCTGAACCTCGACGTCGAGGCCGGTGGCGTGTTCGGCTTTCTCGGGCCCAACGGCTCCGGCAAGACCACCACCATCCGGTTGCTGCTGGGCCTGGTGCGCGCCGACTCGGGCAGCATGCGGATGCTCGGCCAGCCGGTGCCCGCACAGCTGCCGCAGGTGATCGGCCGGATCGGCGCCCTGGTCGAGACCCCGCTGTTCTTTCCCCAGTTCACCGGCCGCCGCAACCTCGACCTGCTCGCCCAAGCCAGTGCCATCGCCCCCCGACGGGTCGATGAGCTGCTGGACTTCGTCGGGTTGACCGCACGGGCCGGCGACCGGGTCAAGGGTTACTCGCTGGGCATGAAGCAGCGCCTGGGCATCGCGGCCGCGCTGTTGAAGAACCCGGAGCTGCTCATCCTGGACGAGCCGGGCAACGGCCTGGACGCGGCCGGCATCCGCGAAGTCCGCGAGCTCATCGTCGAACTCGGCGCCAGCGGGGTGACGGTGCTGCTGTCCTCGCATCAACTCGGCGAGGTGCAGCAGGTGTGCGACCGGGTGGCGATCATGTCGCACGGACAGGTCATCAGCACCGGCTCGGTCGCGGACCTGCTCGCCTCGCAGACCACCGGCGACGTCCGGGTCCGGCTGGCCGATCCGGCCGCCGGGCGCGCCGTCCTGGAACGGGCCGGCTTCACGGTGACCTCGCTGGCAGACGCCTGGCGGGTCAGCGGAGTCGATGACCCGGCCGCGGTGACGAAGGCGCTCAGCGACGCCGGGCATTATCTGCAGGAGCTGAGCCCGATCGCGGCCGACCTGGAGAGCGTGTTCCTGGAGTTGACCGCCGAGTCCACTCACCCGGCGGCGGGGACCCCGCCGGTGGCAGAAGCCCCGCCGGTGGCAGGAGCTCGCTCGTGACGACCGGGCGGGACACGGCTGCTCCGGTCTCTCAGACCGGTCCGCGCACCTCGGCGCCGGCCTTCACGCGGCTGCTGCGCGCCGAGTTCCACCGGCTGGCGGCCCGCCGGTTCACCCGAGTCGCGCTGGGTCTGAGCATGATCGGTTACCTGATCGCGGTAGCCCTTCTCTGGCATACCCATAACCGGACCAGCGCCGCCGACATCGCCCAGGCCACCGCGCAACGCGATCAGCTGATCGTCCAGTTCACTGCCGAGACCGAGCAGTGCAGGAAAAGCGCGGCCAACGAGCAGGAGGCGCTGAACTGCGGCTCGCCGCCGACGCCGGAGCAGTTTCCGATCGATCAGTTCCTGAGCACCACACCGTTCCCACCCAGCGAGGTGGAGGACTTCGCGCTGGCGGTGGGGGTGGCGACCGCCATGCTGGCTTTCTTGCTGGCGGCGACGTTCGTCGGCGCGGAGTGGTCGAGCAAGAACCTGATCGCCTGGCTGTTCTGGGAACCCCGACGGCTGCGGGTGATGGCTGCCAAGCTGCTGGCCGTGCTCACCGCGGTGCTAATCCTGGCGGTGCTGGCTCAGGCCGTGTGGTTCGGCACCGCCAAGCTGCTGCTGCACTACCGAGGCCTGCCGGTGTCCTCGCTCGGGCCGCAGGCTGAGCACTTCTGGTCCCATGTGGTCAACGCCCAACTCCGGGCAGCCTTGCTGGTGCTCATCACCGGGCTGATCGGCTTCAGCCTGGCCAGCCTGATGCGCAACTCGGCGGCGGCGTTGGGGGTGGCGTTCGTCTACTTCGCCGTGGTCGAGAACGTGATCCGGGCGCTGAACCCGAACCTGCAGCCCTACCTGTTCACGACCAACCTTGCGGCTTGGATTGTGAGTTCGGGCATCACCGTGCAGGGCAAGCAGCTGTACAACCAGGCGGAGGGATACGTGCTGCCCCAGCAGATTCACATCTCCAACGCCCACGGCGGGGTGATGCTGCTGGTGTTCGCGGGCGTGGCGACAGTGGCGGCGCTGACGGTGTTCGCCCGCCGGGACCTCAGCTGACCGCTGGCTCAGCTCAGCTGACCGGCGGCGACCCGCCTGACCCGCGGGGCGTTCGCATGCGCCCGATCACCGGTCTCGGCGGGCAGACTGGGCCGCATGGCTCAGGCGACGAAGGACGAACTGCGGCGCGAACGGCTACGTGAGTACGACGCGGCGCTGACGGCTGCCCGATCACCGGTCGCCGTGCTGGCGCTGTTCGCCAGGGGACGCGAGGCCCGCGCGGGCGGCGAGCTGCTGGAAGAGGCCTTCGCGGCGACTGCTGTGGACGGTGTCGACGTCGCCGACCTGCTGCCGGCCGCGGTGTGGGTCGCGCTGCGGCAGGGCGATGTCGAGGCCACGATCGAACTGCTGATGCGGATGTCGCGCACCGAGTTCGTGCTGGCCGCGCATGAGGAGCTTGATGCCAGCTACCGGCTGACCAAGGTCGAGGAGCGGCGTGCGCTGCCCGACGTCGAGCTTCTGGTGGCGCAGGTGGCGGCCTTTCTGCGGATACCCCGCGACGTGGTCGCGATCATCTCCGGCTGGGGAGCCGAGGACCCGCGCACCGCCGCCGAGGTCGAGACCTTGCTCGAGCAGCGCTTCGGCCCGGCCGGTGGGGGCCGGCCGGGGTCACCCGTCACGGGTCCGTCCGCCGTGGGCTTCAAAGCCGCCGGGTCGGGCGCCGCCGCGCCGGACGCCGGCCGCAGTGCCGGGCTGCGGATGTCCAGCGCGGAGTTCAGCGCGTTGCTCAACCTGGCGCCTGAGCAACGCGCCGTCCTGGGCACCCTGGTGCGCCAGACCGAGATCACGATCGCCGCCGACGGGCAACCCTCGGGGAACGGACCGGGCTAGGCGACCGGGGTGTCCACCGCGGGAGCTTGCTCACAGCGCTATGGTGCAGTTCTGTGAGCCGGCTCATAGCGGATGGTGAAGGAGACCGATGACAACGTCCAGGCGCAGCCCTGATCCCACACCCCCGAACAGCGAAGTCGACCATCCGGTCGGCAGTTACCTCGAGGTCGCCGACTCGCCCGAGTTCGAGGCGTTGCGCCGGACCTTCCGCCGCTTCGTCTTCCCGATGGCCGCGTTGTTCCTCGCGTGGTACCTGCTCTTCGTCCTGCTCTCGATCTACGCCACCGACTTCATGGGCATCGAGGTGTTCGGCAACATCCACCTCGGCTTGATCATCGGCCTGCTGCAGTTCGTGTCGACCTTCGCCATCACGACCGTGTACGCCCGGTGGGCCGACCGCCGGTTCGACCCGGCCGCCGCCGAGCTCGCCCGCCGCGTCCACCTGACCGGAGACGCCCGATGAGCCCCGCGCTGCTGGCCGCCGAGGACCTCGGCTCGCCGGCCGTCAACATCTCGATCTTCGCCGCCTTCGTCGTCATCACGCTCGTCATCGTCCTGCGGGTCTCGCGCCGCCAGGCCGGTGCGAACGAGTTCTACGCGGGCGGGCGCAATTTCACCGGCCCCCAGAACGGCGTCGCGCTGGCTGGTGACTACCTGTCGGCGGCGAGCTTCCTCGGCATCGCCGGGGCCGTCGCGCTCTACGGCTACGACGGGTTCCTCTACTCGATCGGCTTCCTCGTCGCCTGGCTCGTCGCTTTGCTGCTCGTCGCCGAGCTGCTGCGCAACACCGGCCGGTTCACGATGGCCGACGTCCTGTCCTTCCGGCTCGCGGAGCGGCCGGTGCGGACGGCGGCCGGCCTGTCGACGCTCATCGTCACGTTCTTCTACCTGCTGGCGCAGATGGCCGGCGCCGGTGGTCTCGTCGCGCTACTGCTCGGCGTGGACACCAAGACCGGCCAGGGCTTCGTCATCGCGATCGTCGGCGTCCTCATGATCGCCTACGTCCTCGTCGGCGGCATGCGCGGCACGACCTGGGTGCAGATCATCAAGGCCGGGCTGCTCATCGTCGGCGCCGCGGTCATGTTCGTGTGGGTGCTGGCCAAGTACGGCTTCAACCTGTCCGAGCTGCTCGGCGCATCCGTTGACAGGGCCGGCCCGACGGGCTCGAAGCTGCTCGACCCCGGCGCGCAGTACGGCAAGAGCAGCTTGACCAAGTTGGACTTCCTCTCGCTCGGCCTGGCGCTGGTGCTGGGGACGGCGGGCCTGCCGCACGTCCTGATGCGCTTCTACACGGTGCCCTCGGCCAGGGAGGCCCGCCGCTCGGTCGTATGGGCGATCTGGCTGATCGGCATCTTCTACCTGTTCACGCTCGTCCTCGGCTTCGGCGCCGGCGCCATCGTCGGTCCGAAGGCGATCGCGGCCGCGCCTGGCAAGGCCAACTCGGCGGCTCCGCTGCTCGCCTTCGAGCTCGGCGGGACGGTGCTGCTCGGCGTCATCGCCGCCGTCGCGTTCGCGACCATCCTCGCCGTGGTGGCCGGTCTGACGATCACGGCCAGCGCGTCGTTCGCACACGACGTCTACAACAACGTCATCAAGCGCGGGCAGGTCACCAGCGAAGGCGAGGTCCGCGTCGCGCGGGTGACGGCTGTCGTCATCGGGGTCATCGCCATCATCGGCGGCATCCTGGCCAATGGCCAGAACATCGCGTTCCTCGTGGCGCTCGCCTTCGCCATCGCGGCCAGTGCCAACCTGCCGACGATCGTGTTCTCGCTGTTCTGGCGGCGGTTCAACACCCGCGGCGCGCTGTTCAGCATCTACGGCGGCCTGCTCTCATGCCTGGTGTTGATCGTCTTCTCGCCGGTCGTGTCGGGCAAGCCTGCCGACCCGGTGACCGGCAAGAGCGCGTCGATGTTCACCGACCCGTCGGTCGACTTCCACTGGTTCGGGCTCGACAATCCGGGCATCGTCACCATCCCGCTGTCGTTCCTGCTCGCGGTCATCGGGACGCTCAGCAGCCGTGACCGCTCGACGGCTGCGAAGGCGGCCGAGATGGAGGTCCGCTCGCTCACCGGCGCGGGCGCCGAGAAGGCGACCGTCGAGCACTGAGGTGGCAGGACTCGGCGCACCGGCACCGCGCGGGAGGAGCCCGGTTTCCTCCCCTCCCTAGAATGGACAGGTGACCGTTCAACCGATTCGCCTCTTCGGCGACCCAGTGCTGCGCACTCCGGCCGACCCGGTGACGGTGTTCGACAAGGAGTTGCGCAGGCTGGTCGCCGACCTCACCGAGACCATGAACGACGCCCCGGGCGCTGGTCTGGCCGCGCCCCAGATCGGGGTGGGGCTTCGGGTGTTCACCTACCGGGTCTCGGAGGAGGAGCAGGGCCACCTGATCAATCCGGTGCTGCACTTCCCCTCCGATGAGACCCAGGAAGGCCCCGAGGGGTGCCTGTCGATCCCGGGCCTGTTCTTCGACTGCAAACGGGCCGAGCATGTCGTGGCGCACGGCCAGAACAGCTATGGCGATCCGATCACCGTGGTCGGCACCGACCGGCTCTCACGCTGCATCCAGCACGAGACCGACCACCTCGACGGAGTGCTGTTCGTCGACCGGCTCGACCCGCAGACCCGCCGGGCGGCGCTGGCCGAGATCCGCAATGCCGAGTGGGCCGGCCTCGCGCCGCCGGTGGTCAAGCTCAGCCCGCACGGGGGCCGTCCCGGCGTGTTCGGCCAACCTCGGTGAGGTTGCTGTTCGCTGGAACGCCTGAGGTCGCGGTGCCGTCACTGCGCGCGCTGCTGGAGCACCCCGTGCACGAGGTGGTCGCGGTGCTGACCCGCCCGCAGGCCCGGTCCGGACGAGGCCGGCGGCTGAGCCGGTCGCCGGTGGCCGAGCTGGCCGAGCAGGCCGGAGTCGAGGTGCTCAGCCCGGACAAGCCGACGGAGGCCGACTTCGTGCGGCGGCTGGAGGAGCTGAACGTCGACTGCGCTCCGGTGGTGGCCTACGGCGCGCTGCTGCGCGAGCCGGCGCTGAGCTTGCCGCGGCACGGCTGGGTCAACCTGCACTTCTCGCTGCTGCCGGCCTGGCGAGGCGCGGCTCCGGTGCAGCACGCCCTCCTGCATGGTGACGACACCACCGGCGCGTCGACGTTCCTGATCGGACCGGGCCTGGACGACGGACCGGTATTCGGGGTGCTGACCGAACGGGTGCGGCCCGGTGACACCAGCGGTGACCTGCTGGCCAG
Source organism: Jatrophihabitans sp. (assembly GCA_036399055.1). Classification (NCBI taxonomy): domain Bacteria; kingdom Bacillati; phylum Actinomycetota; class Actinomycetes; order Jatrophihabitantales; family Jatrophihabitantaceae; genus Jatrophihabitans; species Jatrophihabitans sp. Next base: position 6,778 of record DASWNX010000010.1, on the reverse strand, counting down.
GCTGGCCGAGGCGGGCGCCCCGTTGCTGGTGGCGACCCTGGACGGCATCGCCGACGGCTCGGTGCGACCCCAGCCCCAGCCCGGCGACGGGGTCTCCTACGCGCCGAAGCTGACCGTCGCCGATGCCCGGATCGACTTCGGCCTACCCGCCCTGGCAGTGGACCGCCGGATCCGGGCCTGCACCCCCGAGCCGGGCGCCTGGACGCCCTTCCGGGACAGCCGGCTCAAGCTGGGCCCGGTGGCGGCGGTGGCTGCGCCGGTGGACGCGCCGGTCGCCGCTGGCGAGCTGCTGATCAGCAAGAGCGCGGTGCTGGTGGGCACCGCCACCGACCCCCTCCGGCTCGGCTGGGTGCAGCCGGCCGGCAAGAACTCGATGCCGGCCGCCGACTGGGCGCGCGGACTACGGTTGGAATCAGGTGTTCGACTTGGCTGAGAACCACACTCCCGGCAACCCCAACGACCCCAATCCCCGCGAGCGGCGGCAGGGCAGCAGGTCTGACCCGGCCCGGTCATCGCAGCCCCAGCGCAGGCACGGCAGCAGGTCTGACCCGGCCCGGGCGCGCAGCGGTCGCTCGCAGAACATCCGCCCCGCCGGCGACCCGCCGGCAGCTGTCGAGCCCGATCGCGCAGCGCGTCCGGGAGCGCCCGACGCCCCCCGGGCGGCGGCCTTCGCGGTGCTGCAGGCAGTCAGCGAGCTGGACGCCTACGCCAACCTGGTGCTGCCCCGGCAGCTCAGCGAGGCCGGCCTGACCGGCCGCGACGCGGCGCTGGCCACCGAGCTGGGTTACGGCACGCTGCGAGCCACCGGCACCCTCGATGAGATCCTGCGCCGGTGCGCCAGCCGCGACCTCGCCGACATCGAGACCCCGGTGCTGAACCTGTTGCGCCTGGGCGCCTACCAACTGCTGCGCACCCGGGTGCCGACCCACGCGGCGGTGGCCACCACCGTCGACCTGGCCCGAGCCACCGGCAACGTCCGGGCGGCTGGCTTCGTCAACGCGGTGCTGCGCAAGGTCAGCGCCCGGGATTTCGACGGCTGGTGTGACCAGATCGCCGAGGGCGCCTCGCCACTGGGCAGGCTGGCGCTGCGCTACAGCCATCCCGGCTGGATCGTGGCAGCCTTCGCCGAGGCCCTGGGCGAGCAGGAGTCCGAGCTGCCAGCCGCGCTGGCAGCCGACGACGAGCGGCCCGAGACCCACCTGGTCAGCTGGCCCGGCCGGATCTCGCGCGCTGAGCTGGCTGCCGAGGCCGGCGGCGAAGCCGGGCCCTACTCGCCCTACGCCGTGCGGCTGAGCTCCGGGGGTGAGCCGGCCGCGCTGGCCGCCATCCAGCGGCGCCTGGCAGGTGTGCAGGACGAGGGCAGCCAGCTGTGCGCCGTGGCGCTGGCCACCCTGCCCTTGGACGGCCCGGACGAGCGGTGGCTGGACCTGTGCGCCGGGCCCGGCGGCAAGGCCGCGCTGCTGGCGGCGCTGGCTGCCGGCCGGGGCGCCAGGCTCACCGCCCAGGAGCTGCACCCGCACCGGGCCGAGCTGATCGCCCGGGCTGTCGAGGGTTGGGACGTCGAGATCCTGGTGGGCGACTCGCGCAAGCGGGAGCCTGATGAGCGCGGCTATGACCGGGTGCTGCTGGACGCCCCGTGCACCGGCCTGGGCGCACTTCGCCGGCGGCCCGAGGCGCGCTGGCGTCGCACCCCGGCGGACCTGCCGGAGCTGCTCTCGTTGCAGGCCGAGCTGCTGGCCACCGCGCTGCGGCTGGTGCGTCCCGGCGGGCTGGTCGGCTACGTGACCTGCTCGCCGCACCTGGATGAGACCCGGCGCCAGATCGAGCGGCTGCTGGCCGAGCGCGGCGACGTCGAGCTGGTCGACGCCCGGCCGGCGTTCGCGCAGGCGCCCGGCGCCGACGGCTCGCCCATGGTGCAGCTGTGGCCGCACCGGCACGGCACCGACGCGATGTTCTTCGCCGCGCTGCGCCGCACCGGGTGAGGTGGCCCACGCCGTGGCTGCTGGGCGCCAAGGCAGGCACCTAGACTTCGCGTGTGCCCGCTTCTGCCCCAGAACCCATGATCGCTCCGAGCATCCTCTCGGCGGACTTCGCCCACCTGGGCGCCGCGGCTGAGGCGGTGTCCCAGGCCGACTGGCTGCACGTGGACGTGATGGACAACCACTTCGTGCCGAACCTGACGCTGGGCCTGCCGGTGGTCAAGAGCTTGCTCCGGGCCACCGACCTGCCGCTGGACTGCCACCTGATGATCGAGGACCCCGACCGGTGGGCCCCGGGGTACGCCGAAGCCGGCGCCGCGAACGTGACCTTCCACGCCGAGGCCGCCCGGGACGTGGCCGGCCTCGCCCGGACGATCCGGTCAGCCGGCGCGCTGGCGGGCCTGGCGATCAAGCCGGGCACCGCGATCGAGCCCTACCTGCAGGTGCTCAAGGAGTTCGACACGCTGCTGGTGATGTCGGTCGAGCCCGGCTTCGGCGGTCAGAGCTTCATGCCCGAGGTGCTGAGCAAGGTCCGGACCGCCCGCAGGCACGTCGACTCCGGCCACCTGCGGTTGTTCATCGAGATCGACGGCGGCATCAGCGACGACACCATCGAACAGGCTGCCGAGGCAGGAGTGGACGTCTTCGTCGCCGGCTCTGCGGTGTACGAGGCGGCTGAGCCGGGCCTGGCCGTCCAACGGCTGCGCCAGCAGGCCCGGGCCGGCATGGCGCGCTGTGCCCACGCGGCCGGTCGGCTATGACCCTGACGCAGCCCACCGACGCCGAGATCACCGCGATCGGGCTGGCCGCTGACCTCGCCACCCGAGTCGCCGGCCGGACCAGTCCGAACCCGCCGGTCGGCGCGGTGGTGCTCGATTCGGAGGGCCGGATCGTCGGCGAGGGCGCGACTCAGCCGGCCGGCCAGGCGCACGCCGAGGTGATGGCGCTGCAGAAGGCCGGCAGCCGGGCCGTCGGGGGCACGCTGGTGGTCACGCTCGAGCCGTGCAATCACCTGGGCCGCACCGGGCCCTGCACCGAGGCGGTGATCGGGGCCGGCATCGCCCGAGTCCTCTACGCCGTGGACGATCCCAACCCGGTGGCCGCCGGCGGCGCCCAGCGGTTGCGTGAGGCCGGCTTGCAGGTGCTGGCCGGGGTGGAGGAAGCCCAGGTGCTGCGCGGCGCGCTCGGCCCGTGGCGGCACGCGGTCACCCAGGCGCGGCCGTTCGTGACCTGGAAGTTCGCCGGCACCCTCGACGGTCGCAGCGCGGCCGAGGACGGCACTTCGCGCTGGGTGAGCAACCCACTCTCACGGGCCGACGTGCACGCTCTGCGCGACGTGGTCGACGCGGTCCTGGTGGGCAGCGGGACCGTGTTGATGGATGACCCCCAGCTCACCGTGCGGGGAGTCCGGGGCATGGCGGCCGATGAGTTGGCCGAACGGCAGCCGCTGCGGGTGGTGATGGACCGCCGGCGCCGGGTGCCGCCCGAGGCGCGGGTCTTCGACGAGACGGCCGAGACGCTGGTGCTCGACACGGCAGTGCCGCGGTTCGCGTTGAAGGCGCTGTTCGACCGAGGCGTCCGCCACGTCCTGCTCGAGGGCGGCCCGACGCTGGCCGGCGCCTTCCTGGAGGCCCGGCTGGTGGACCAGGTGGTGGCCTATATCGCCCCGAAGCTGCTGGGCGCGGGACTGGCAGTGCTGCAGGATGCAGGAATAAAGACCATATCCCAGGCCGTCTCACTCGACATTCAAGACGTGCAGCGACTGGGAGATGACCTCAAGATCATCGCAACCCCGGTCGCGGCGAATGCGGTCGAACCAGCGCCGCGAAAGGATTAGCGATGTTCACCGGGATCATCGAAGAAGTCGGCGAGGTCGTCCAGCTCGCCTCGTCGACCGCTTCGGCGGTGTTGCGCGTCCGCGCCGGCGCCGTCGGGCAGGACGTCACCCACGGCGCCTCGATCGCGGTCAACGGGGTCTGCCTGACCGTGATCGGCCAGCATCCCGTCCCAGGCCCGGACCAGGCCGCTGACTCCACCCTGCTGGAGCTGGACTTCGACGTGATGGCCGAGACCCTGCAACGCAGTGTCATCGGTGATCTGAGCGCCGGCAGCCGGGTGAACCTGGAACGCGCCGCCCGGTTGGACAGCCGGCTGGACGGTCATATCGTCCAGGGCCACGTGGACGGCACGGCCGTGGTGCTGGCCCGCACTCCGGGCGAGGCCTGGGAGACCTTTCGCTTCTCGATCCCGGACGGCCTGGCCCGCTACGTCGCCGAGAAAGGGTCCATCGCCGTCGACGGGGTGTCGCTGACCGTGGCGGCGGTCGGTGTGGCGTCCGAGGGCGGTGACTGGTTCGAGGTCGGCCTCATTCCAGAGACTTTGCGCGCAACGGCACTTATCGACCGTGCCATCGGGGATCATGTCAACCTAGAAGTAGACGTATTAGCCAAATACATCGAACGTTTGCTCACGTACGGGAGACCCCCAACCACGAACGGCGGCAACTGACATGCTGGATCCGATTCACAAGGCGATCGCCGAGATCGCGGCCGGCCGGGCGGTGGTGGTGGTAGACGACGAGGACCGCGAGAACGAGGGCGATCTGATCTTCGCCGCCGAGCTCGCGACCCCGGAGCTGGTCGCCTTCATGGTGCGCTACACCTCCGGCTACATCTGCGTGCCGATCACCGACGCCGACGCCGACCGGCTCGACCTGCCGCCGATGGTGCGCACCAACCAGGACAAGCGGGGCACCGCCTACACGGTCACCGTGGACGCCCGAGAGGGAGTCAGCACCGGCATCTCGGCCACCGACCGCTGCCACACCATCAAGTTGCTGGCCGACCCGGCCACCCTGCCGGTCGACCTCACCCGGCCTGGTCACATCGTGCCGTTGCGGGCCAAGGAGGGCGGCGTGCTGCGGCGGTCGGGCCACACCGAGGCGGCGGTCGACCTGGCCATCCTGGCGGGCCTGCGACCGGCCGGCGTGCTGTGCGAGATCGTCAGCGAGACTGACCCGTCGGGAATGGCGCAGTCCTCGGAGCTGCGCGCCTTCGCCGACGAGCACGGCCTGGTGATGATCTCGATCGCCGACCTGATCGCCTACCGGCGCCGGTTCGAGAAGTTGGTCGAGCGCAAGGCCACCGCCCGGGTGCCGCTGCGCTACGGCGAGTTCACCGCGCACGGCTACAGCGCCTCCTACGACGACCGTGAGCACGTCGCCTTCGTGTTCGGCGAGATCGGCGACGGCGAGGACCTGCTGGTGCGGGTGCACTCGGAATGCCTGACCGGTGACATCTTCGGCTCGCTGCGCTGTGACTGCGGCCCGCAGTTGGACGCCTCGCTGGCCGCGGTGGCCCGTGAGGGCAGGGGAGTGGTGCTCTACATGCGCGGCCATGAGGGCCGCGGCATCGGGCTGTTCCACAAGCTGCAGGCCTACCAGCTGCAGGACGCCGGCCGTGACACCCTGGACGCGAACCTGGACCTGGGCCTGCCCGCCGACGCCCGCGACTACGGCACCGGCGCGCAGATCCTGGTCGACCTCGGCGTGCGGACCATGCGGCTGCTCACCAACAACCCGGCCAAGCGGGCGGGACTGGAGGGATACGGGTTGTCGGTGATCGGCACGGTGCGATTGCCCACCCACGCCAACCCGGAGAACCTGCGTTACCTGCAGACCAAGAAGGACCGGATGGGCCACGAGCTGGACCTGGAAGACGGCACGCTGAAGGCGGTAGTCGCCGAGCTCAAGATCGGCCCATGATGAGTGAGCATCGAGCGAGGGACGAGCGAGGCGCGGAGCGAATGGCAACGATGAGTGAGCATCGAGCGACGGGCAGACTGGCGTTCATGAGCGCGCATCGAGCCAAGAGCGAGTCACCGCGTTGAGCGGGCACGGAGCGCCGGAGACCGGCGCGGTGGCCGGCGCCGGCGGACTCAAGGTGGTGGTGATCGCCGCCCGCTGGCACAGCACGGTGATGGACGGCCTGCTGGCCGGCGCCGAGCGGGCGCTTGCCGACTCCGGGGTCGACGATGTCACCGTCATCCGGGTGGCCGGCGCCTACGAGCTGCCGGTCGCGGCCAGCCGGGTCGCGAACTCGGGCGTCGACGCCATGGTCGCCCTCGGGGTGGTGATCCGGGGCGGCACGCCGCACTTCGAGTACGTCTGCAGCGCCGCGACCGACGGCCTGACCCAGGTATCGGTCAGCACCGGCATCCCCATCGGGTTCGGGGTGCTCACCTGTGACAACGACGAGCAGGCGCTGGACCGGGCCGGGCTGCCGGGGTCCAAGGAGGACAAGGGCTACGAGGCGGCGCAGGCGGCGCTGGCCACCGCGGTCGCGCTGGCCGGCTACCCCCGCCGCTGACCCGTGACCACAGCGGCGGCGGTCACCGGCATCGTGCTCGCCGCCGGCGCCGGACGCCGGCTGGGCCGTCCCAAGGCCGATCTGGACGTCGGCGGCCAGCGGCTGGTCGACCGGGCCGTCGGGACGCTGCGCGCCGGTGGCTGCGACGAGGTGCTGGCGGTGCTGCGGCCGGGGCAGGCCGCTGCCGAGGACGCCCGCACGGTGGTCAACCCCGAGCCGGACCGGGGGATGGGCTCGTCGCTGCGGTGCGCGCTGGCCGAGCTGGCAGCCGATCCGCGCTCCCAGGCCTGCGTGGTGCTGCTGGTGGACCTGATCGACGTCCGGCCCGCCGAGGTGGCGGCGGTGATCGAGCGGCACCGGGCAGGGGCGCAGATCGTCGCGGTCCGCCGGGCCGGCCAGCGCTCCCATCCGGTGCTGGTGAGCCGCCGCTGG
>DASWNX010000009.1 GCA_036399055.1 Jatrophihabitans sp. | reverse complement strand
CGGATGGTGATCCTGCCCCCCGCATCACCGGCCGACGAGAGACGATGCACTCATGGACCTGCCCGTGATGCCGCCCATCCTGCCGATGCTGGCCAAGCCCGTCAGCGAGATCCCGGCGCAGCAGTGCTACGAACCGAAGTGGGACGGATTCCGGGCGGTCATCTTCCGCGACGGCGACGAGGTGGAGATCGGCAGAAACCGTCCCACTTGGGACGGTTTCCGCTCGATCATCTTCCGCGACGGCGACGAGGTGGAGTTCGGCAGCCGCAACGAGAAGCCGATGACCCGGTACTTCCCCGAACTGGTCGAGGCCGTCAAGGCCGAGCTGCCACAACGGTGCGTGATCGACGGCGAGATCGTGGTCGCCACCGACGCCGGCCTGGACTTCGAGGCCTTGCAGCAGCGCATCCACCCCGCCGACTCGCGGGTGAGGTTGCTGAGCAAGCAGACCCCGGCTTCGTTCATCGCCTTCGACCTGCTCGCCCTCGATGATCAGGACTACACCGGCCGGCCCTTCACCGAGCGCCGAGCAGCGCTGGAGCAGGCACTGGCCGGCGCCGGCGCGCCGATCCACCTCACCCCGGTGACCGCCGACCTGGCGGTGGCTCAGCGCTGGTTCAGCGAGTTCGAGGGCGCCGGCCTGGACGGCGTCATCGCCAAGCCGCTGACCGGCGTCTACGAGCCTGACAAGCGGGTCATGTTCAAGATCAAGCACGAGCGGACCGCCGACTGCGTGGTGGCCGGTTACCGGGTGCACAAGAGCGGCCCGGACGCGATCGGCTCGCTGATGCTGGGCCTCTACAACGACGCGGGGGTGCTCAACTCCGTCGGCGTGATCGGCGCCTTTCCGATGGCCCGGCGACGCGAGCTGTTCGCAGAGCTGCAGCCGCTGGTCGCCGACTTCGACGAGCATCCGTGGAACTGGGCGGCCCACGAAGCCGGCGAGCGGACGCCCCGCAAGAACGAGCAGTCGCGCTGGAACGCCGGCAAGGACCTGTCGTTCACGCCGCTGCGCCCGGAGCGGGTGGTCGAGGTGCGCTATGACCACATGGAGGGCGAGCGGTTTCGCCACACCGCCCAGTTCATCCGTTGGCGGCCCGACCGGTCGCCGCAGTCGTGCACTTACGAACAACTCGAGCAGCCGCTGACGTTCAAGCTCAGCGACATCGTCAACGGACTGGGCGAGCCGACCGGCGGCTGAGGCGGCTCGGCCCGAACCGGCGCCGACCGCGCCTCGGCTAGCCTCAACGGGTGCCTGCCACCCGCCTTTTCACCCGCCTGTCCGTGCTGACCGCAGGCGTGGCGCTGCTGGCGACCGCGGCGTGCACCTCGACCGACCGGGCCGATCCGCCGGCCAGCAGCGCGACGTCGGCGGCGAGCAGCTCTGCTTCGGCGGGCTCGTCACCGGCCGGCTCGTCATCGGCGCCGGCCGCTCGCATCGACTTCTCCGACTGCAGCGCGCAGTTCCGCGCCGCGATCAGCTCGGCCAAGGCCAAGACCATGCAGTTCTCCTGCGGCAAGCTGGCGGCGCCGCTGGACTACAGCCGGCCCCAGGACGAGACCGTCGACGTCTTCGTCGTCCGGGTGCGCAGTGAGAAGCAGACTCAGCGGACGGGTTCGCTGCTGGTCAATCCCGGGGGCCCTGGCGGCTCCGGGGTGAACTTGGCGGCCGGGCTGGTGAGCGCGCTCAGCGACTCGCTGCTCGAGCGCTTCGACGTGGTGGGCTTCGACCCGCGGGGCGTCGGGCTGTCAGAGCCCGTGCAGTGCATCAGCGACAAGCAGAAGGACCAACTGTCGGCCGCCAACCCCGACGTTCGGACCGCGGCCGGCCGGGCGCAGGCCCGGACCGCCTCCGCCGCGGTCGTCAAGTCCTGCGTCACCAAATACGGATCGGAGCTGGGGCACTTCAACACCGAAGAGACCGCCCGCGACATGGACCTGATCCGGCAAGCGGTCGGCGACGCCAAGCTCAACTACCTGGGTTACTCCTACGGCACCCGGCTGGGAGCGGCCTACGCCCACCAGTTCCCCACCCGGATTCGGACGGCGGTGCTCGACGGCGCGGTCGACCCGGTGGCCGATGAGCTGACCGTCAGCGAGCGCCAGACCAAGGCCTTCGAAGACGCCTTCGACCAGTTCGCCGCCGACTGCCTCAAGCGGCCGGACTGCGCGGACCTGGGCAATCCGCGCTCGGCCGTCAGGACGTTGATCGCCGCCGCCGACCGGGCGCCGATCCCGGGCAGCGGGCAGAGCGCGAGCAGGCGCGCCACCGGCGGGATCGTCACGATCGGCGTCGCCTCGGCGCTGTATGACCAGTCCCAGTGGAACGAGCTGGGGCAGGCGCTGAACGCGGCCCGGGACGGCGACGGCGCCGGGATCATCGCCCTGGCCGACCAGTACCTGGAACGTGATCCGGAGACCGGGCACTACTCCAACATCCTCGACGCCAACCTGGCCGTGAACTGCAACGACTCGACGCTGCAGATCACCGACGAGCTGGTCGGCTCGGTGGCGTCCAAGTGGATCTCGAAGTACCCGATCTTCGGGCCGAACGCCGCCGCCTCGCTGTACTCGTGCTACTCCTGGCCGCGTTCGGATCACCCGTTGCCGCCGGCGTCGGCGCCTGGCGCGCCACCGATCCTGGTGATCGGCACCCGGCACGACCCGGCCACCCCATACGCCGCGACCGGCGTGCTGGCCAAGGCGCTGGGCTCCGGGGTGGTGCTGACCTGGGAGGGCGAAGGCCACACGGCCTATCCCAAGACCGCCTGCGTCACCAGCAAGGTCGACAGCTACCTGATCACTGCCAGGCCACCGGCGTCCGGTGACAGCTGCCCCCGCGGCTGAGACGCAGAGACAGGCCTAGGTGGCACTTCTCTTCGCGCTGGTCGCTGCCGCCGCGTACGGGGTGGGCGACTTCGTCGGCGGCCTGGCGTCCCGCCGGGTTCCGGCTGTCACGGTGCTGCTGGTCAGTTATCCGATCGGCGCGGCGCTGATGGCTGCCCTGCTGCCGATGTACGGCGGGCCGGTGTCAGCGGGCACGCTGGCCTGGAGCCTGCTCGCCGGCGCGGCGGGCCTGCTCGGGCTAACGCTGCTCTACGCCGCGCTCGGGCAGGCTCCGATGAACGTGATCTCACCGCTGACCGCGGTGATGTCGGCGGTGGTCCCGATCGTGGGCGGGGTGGTGCAGGGCGAGCGGCCCCATCTGCTGGCCTGGGGCGGCATCGTGCTCGGCCTGGTCGCGGTCACCTTGATCTGCCGCCAGCCGGCCGACCACCCGCACGGGCCGATCGGCTGGAGACCGCTGGCGATGGCGGTGCTGGCCGGGGTCGGGTTCGGCGCCTACTTCCTCTGCGTGGCTCGCACCGACCCCGATTCCGGCATGTGGCCGGTGGTGCTGTCCCGGTTGACGGCGGGGCTGCTGCTGCTTCCGCTGGCCGCCGCCTTCGCGGGCTTCGTCCGGATGCCTCGGCCGGTGCTCGGCCTGGCGATGACGGCCGGGGTGGTCGACGCCGTGGCGAACCTGAGCTTCCTGCTGGCCAGCCGGCACGGCCTGCTGTCGCTGTCCGGTGTGATCAGCTCGCTGTATCCGGCCGCCACGGTGCTGCTGGCGGTGCTCATCCTCAAGGAGCGGCCCGGCGCCGCCCAACGGGTCGGGCTGGGCCTGGCCGCCGTCGCGGTCGTGCTGCTGACCCGCTAGCCCCGCCTGCGCACATGGTCGGGCCGATGGCTCCGACCGGCGCGGCGCCAGCCTCACGACGCCCCGGGCCTCATGCCGCCCCGGTGCGCCTGTGCTCGGAATCAGCGGCATCCCCACGCGCGGCCCCCTACACTTGACACGAAATTGACATCGGGGTCACCAGCAAGGAGTCCTATGACCGAGGCCGGGCTCGCCTCAGCCACACCGGACCGCGACAGCGCCCGAGCCGGCAAGCAGTCCTCGGACTCCCACTCCCCCGTCCCCGAGGCGCTCGTGTCCGCCGAATCCGGCGCCGCCGACCAGCTCTCTGCCATCCTGCTGGGCCTCCCGGGCCTCTCCCACCCCCGGCCGGGGCAGGACGGCCGCGCGCTGCGACGTTCGAGCAACGGGGAGGACCGGCTGGGCGGCCAGGCGGTTCCCGATGACCTCAGCCAGGCGCTGCGGCGCCGTCGCGGCGCCGGTCAGGCGCTGCCTCCCGCAGTGGCCGCCGACTTCGGCGGCCAGCTCGGCATCGACCTGGGGGCCGTCCGCATCCACACCGACGCCGAGGCCGACCGGCTGTCGCGCTCGATCGACGCCACGGCGTTCACCGCCGGTTCAGATGTCTACTTCAGCGCGGGCGCGTACTCCCCGGGCAGCCCGACCGGCCAGCACACGCTGGCGCACGAGCTCGCTCACGTCGCCCAGCAGCACACTGAGGTCCCGGGCGGGCCGGTGATCGGCCGCGCCGACGATCCGGCCGAGGCGCACGCCGACCGGGTCGCCAGCCAGGTGGTGTCGGCGCTGCGCCGACAGGCCCGGCCCGCGCCGTCGGTGGCGCACGCCGAGTGCCTGGCCCCGCTGCCCGCACTGCGACGGCAGGCCGAGTCGGCGCGGCGGCAGGCCGAGTCGGCGCAGGCGCCGGTCGCCGGCTCCGACGCCCCGATTCGACGGCTCTTCGCCTACGAGCAGAGCACGTACAAACCTGCCGACCCCCGTCTTCAGGCGCTGATCGAGCGGCTGCCCACGGTGTGCGCCGTGCCGAAGGAGGTGCTGTCGGACTACCAGGAAGCCTCCGAGCTGGAGGCCGAGTTCGACCTGGTGGCCTGGCTGGGCGAGCGCGGCGTCACGCCGCTGGACTCCGAGCAGAGCCTGGCGGAGGCGGTAGGCCAGACGCTGGCCATGATCGGCTTCGAGCAGGGCGTCGCGAAGCTACAGGGGCTGGCCACGGGGCTGTTCGAGAGCGCTGGCAAGCCGGTCGTCGATGTGCCGGGCGCGCCCGCGCTCAAGCACGGCGGCGCCTGGCTCAGCAGGGACGAGCTGCTCAAGCGGATGCGGGCCAAGTTCCCGGGCTTCGCCGAGGACCCGCTGGACCTGGCGGCGTGGCGGGCCATCCCGCTGGGCACGGAGTTCAAGCAGGACTTCGAGATCTGGAACATGATCGGTCAGATCCGCCGGGCCCAGGCCACCGAACTGGCCGTCACATCCGCCGCGGCCAAGTCGGCCACGGTGGTCGAGAAGTCGGTCGACACCCTGGCGCAGCAGCCTGGCGGCACACCGGTCGCGGTCACCTCGCTGGCAGGCTCGCTGCCGCAGTCCGAGCAGTACGAGGACGAGATCGGCAAGCTGGCCGCCCGCCACCGGCTGAGCCTCGGGGTGGCCGAGGCGATGAGCGAACGGGTGCTCGCCTTCATCAGGGAGTACTCCGCCAGGCGCAGCTCACCCGACCTGTTCGTCCAGATCGGCACTGCCAGCCTCGCCACGGCAGGGGCGGTCGGCGTCAAGGCCGCCACCGTCGAAGCCGCGCTGCGCGAGGGCACCCTGCACGAGCGGCTCACCCACGTGCTCAACTTCGGCAACGTGCTGGCCAACCTGCTGATCGAGCAGGCCAGCGCGGCAGAGGCCCGGCAAGCCGCTCAGGCGGCGCGCTTCGACGCGCACCAGCTGCGGCTGCTGATCGAGGTGGGAACCACCGGCATGCCCAGCAGGGAGCAGCAGGCCCTCAGGGAGCTGAAGGACTCGATCGTCAAGCCCCTCGTCGGCGGCCCGTCCGCGGTCAACGAGCGCAGCGAGTCCGATGTCGGCATCCCGTTCAGCGACAGGGAACGCGAGCACTGGGGCACTGACATCCCGCAGTTCGAGATGGGTTCGAAGAAGGTCGCCGTCGACCCCGATCACCCGTGGGTGAAGGAGAAGCAGGAGCAGGGCTTCCCGGTGCGGTCCGGGCCGTCGACTCACACCTTCGAGCTGTTCGAGATGACCGAGCTGCTCGGCCTGCGCCCGCAGCTCAGCCTGGAGGAGGTCATGCTCGCAGCCACGGGCTACCTGCTGCCGATCTCGGCGCACAGCCTGATCGAGATCCAGCACGTCGCCGAGCAGTTCGGGATGGCGCCGGTCACCAGCCCCGAGCTGTACGGCCGGCTGATGCTGGCGCTTCGATCCGGCGCGACCAGCGCCGAGCAGACCCGCAAGGACCTGGCCACAGTGCTGGCCGCCGGACCGATCGCCGAGGAGGAGCAGCTGGCGGCGGCGCATCACTACCTGCTCTCGCACGGCTACTCCTTCGTCGGTTACCACGGCACCGACGGTGACGCCGCCACCAGCATCAAGGCGACCGGTTTCCTCGACACCGGCACCCGCAAGGCCGATGACCCGTGGCGCGGCGTCTACGTGGCGCCGGACGTGGCGACGGCTTCGGGTTACCTGAAGAAGGACGAGTCGCTGGAGAAGAAGGACAAGAAGCCGCCGGAGCTGCTGCGGGTCTACGCGCCCACCAGCGTCGTCAGCGGCTGCATCCAGGCGCGGCTGCCGCTGGAGGACAGCAAGGTCCAGCGCGAGATCGGCCGCCGGCTCACATCCGGCTCGATGGCTCCCCCGCACGGCGATCACTTGTTGCTGGGCCGCGAGCACGCCGAGCACGAGGGCGAGCGCGAGGCCAACTCGCTGGAGGCGGTGCTCAGCTGGAGCGCGGCCCTGCAATGCGTGGCGATTCCCTCGTTGCACAAGGAGAAGACGCCTTCGGCGCCGGAGCTGGGCCTGCCGCAGCAGGTGCGGATTCCGGAGCAGCTCAGCTTCGAGGACCAGAACTCCAGCGGCGGCCTGGACTTGCGCTCCGACGCCGACAGGACCGATCCGCGCGGCTGGCAGCCGAGCGAGAAGTACCTTGAGAGCAAGGGTGATTGGGATCTGGAGTCCTACGCCGGCAGCTCCGCCGAGCACACCAGGACCGGGCCGAACGCTCGCGAGACCGAGATCCTGCGCGCGCTGGGCGTGCGGGTCGCGCCTGGCATGAGCTGGGCGAAGGTCGCCGAGCAGACCCTGCAGAAGCAGGCCAACGCCTCGACCCTGCTGGAGCTGCTTCCGGAGCTGGCGGAGGTGCCGTTGGACTCGCCGCTGTGGACCGACTTCGTGTACCGCTTCGCCTCCGCCGAGCAACCGTCGGCGATCGAGCCCGGCCTCTACCTGTCCGGCTGGAAGAGCGCGATGGACCTGCAGTGGCAGCAGGAGAACGTCGGCGCCGTCCTGAACTGCTGCCAGTACGTGTTTCCGCAGGCGCCCGGTGTGAGCTACGAGCGGGTCAACGTGGTCGGTTACAACAACGGCCTGTTCGAGTGGGCCAGCCAGAAGATCGCCGCGGCCAGCAAGGGCGGAATCCTGGTGCACTGCGTGGAGGGCAAGAACCGCAGCGCCACGGTGCTCGCGGCGTACCTGATGAAGGCGCACCGGTGGAACGCGACCCGCGCCGCTCGCGAGGTTGTCGCCCAGCGGCCGTGGGCCGATCCGGACCTGTCGGCGCTGATCCCCTGGGAGCGGCGCCTAGCCGACCTGGGCTTGGTGATGCCGCCGCCCGAGCGCCGGACCGGCAAGGGGCCGGCGACCGGACTCGCCTCCGAGCCCGGTTCGGGCAAGGCTGAAGCGCTGAATGGCGAGTCATCGCCCTCTGCCGACGTCGACTGGCCGGGCCAGCGCGAGGCCATGCTGGAAAGCCTGCGCACCCAAGCGGCCCAGACCGACTTCGAGTCGGTCGGAGCCACCGTCGGCCTGGACAGGTACCTGACGCTGCACAACAGTCCGGGCACGGCTGACAACTGCCTGATCTACTCGATCGCGCACGCGCTACGCCTGGTCAAGTCCGAGGAGGAGATCGCCGAGATCGGCGTCAACGTGCGGCACCGGCGGATCGGTGTCGAGCGCGACGGGTTCCTCAACGCGGCCGCCATCCCCTACCTGCTCGATCAGCTGGGCGCGGCAGGCACCAGGGTGATCCTGCTCGACACGACCGGCCGGGTCAGCTCGCCGCAGGTCCTGGGCGCCGACACCTACTCCGCCGAGGTCGTCAACGCCAGGGGCGCTGACACCGTCGTCGTCGTCAACGTGCACAACGTGCACTTCGGCTACGGCCTGCTGCGGGGGACGTGGGCGCCCAAGGTCGTCGGCGGCGACGCCGTCGAGGGCAACCAGTGGATCCAGTTCGAACAGCGCTGAGCCGGCGCGGTCGGGCGGCGGCGCTGTGAGCGCTAGCCGCCCGGTGACGGCGTGAGCGGCGCGGCCCGTGGATGGCGCAGGCCCTCGATGTCCCAGCCGGCCCGGTGGGCGCCTGCCAGATAGGCGCTCTCCAGGAACTCCAGGACGGCGGCCCGGGGATCGGCGCTGGCGCGGGCGTCGTCGTAGCGCAGCAGGGCAAGGTGCGAGCTGCCTCTGCGGACCCAGCTGGCCTGGGCCGGGCTCAGCGGCTCCTCGGCCAGCCCGGCCGGTTCCGGGGCGGTGTAGCTGTAAAACGCCGGTTCGGCGAACTCGTCGTCGCCGAACCAGAACCCGGCGCTGATCACCTCGTGCGAGTACGCCTCCCGGGTGACCGGGTCGACGCCGTCGGGCAGATCGGCGATCCGGTCGGAGAACCGGGTGACCGCGATGTCCATGGTGTGCCAGAAGTGATGCACCGGACTGGTCTTGGCATAGCTGCGACCGGCGAACTCCTCCAGCACCAGCGACACCTGCCCCAGGATCTGCCAGTACCGGTTAGCGTGCTCGGCGATGTAGGTGTCGTGGTGGAAGTCCTCGGCGAAGGGGGTGCTGTCGGCCAGGTCGAAGGGCGCGGGCTGGGCGATCTGCACGTCGTAGCCGACCGAGGCGAGCGTGTCGAGCAACTGCCGGTAGAACTCGGCCACCGACAGGTTCGTCAGGCCGAACGACACGCGCTGCCCGGTGCTGCACTCGACGCGCAGCAGGTGCTCGACGAAGTCGAAGTCGATCGTGAAGAAGGTGTCCGTGCCCATCGGCCGAGACGTGAGCCCGCGGGCAGTCAGGTGAAAGGGGACGTTCCACCAATGATTGCGCAGCGGGCTCTGCTCCAGGCGCACCTTGCCGGCGATCTGCAGGAAGCGATGTAGCGTCTGCTTGGTGTCCTGCCACTCGGCCAGCGGCATCGGCGGGAACAACATGGTCGCTCACTTCCTGCTCGTCGCCAGCACTGCGTGAAACGCTACTCGCGCCAAGTGCTCGACTGCCGGCAAAGGCGGGGCTGAGTCCTAGCGTGACTGTCTTCCCGCTGGCCAACCGGCACAGCCTGGCACTGGTGGACACCAGTGCCCTTCCACGGGTCGGCTGAGCATCGTCGTAGCGTGATCTGCTGCTGCTGTCCCGCAGCCCGCACGGTTGACGACGCCCGTCCACAGCCCTGCGGTATTCCAGCCACCCGTAGCTGGATCCCGGTACGGTTCGCACACACGACTGGACTGGCAGTAGGCGGGAGAGGTGAGTGCTCGAAAGCTTTCAAGCTTTCTTCGCGACCCTCCTCGCATTACTGCCAGGAGCGGTTTACGTGTTCACCTACGAACGCCAGGTCGGATCCTTCGGCGTCAACTTCACTGACCGCATCATTCGGTTTCTATCAGCTAGTGCTGTGTTTCACGCCGTCTTTGCTTTCGCCGAGTACCGAGCTTATGTAGACCTTTTTCGCAGTGGCAAATTAGGCAGGGGTGAACTCAGCGGCTGGCAGGTCGAGATGCTCGCCCTGACCTACCTTCTCGTGCCGGCCCTGGCAGGTTTCCTCCTGGGACAAGCGTGGCGGAGTCGACCGAAGTGGCTAGCATGGGCACTCGGTGGCGCGCAGCCTCCTCGAGCTTGGGATGACCTTTTCGCGCGTGGACCTGAGGGCTTTATTCGGGCCAGGCTCAAGTCAGGCCAATGGATTGCCGGCTACTTCGGCACAGCACCGGACGGGCGTAAGTCTTACGCGGCGGGGTTCCCTCACGACCAAGATCTACTGATAACTCGCAGGGTCGACATCGATCCTGAATCAGGCGACTACGTGACAGCGGCCGACGGCAGCGCGCAGACCCTCGACGGCTGGCTCCTTGTACGCTGGGAAGAGTTGGAAATACTCGAATTCACGGAGGTGAGCGCCGATGACACGTGAGCAGAGTCCAGACAGCGAACTCACCCACGACGGGTATCCCACCTCGGGTCGGCCGCGTACTACGTTGCCACCCCCGCCAACCGCGCCGGCGCCGGCGAAGCCTCCGCCTCCCACAGATGAGGCCTCCCATGGTTGACCGCAGAGTCCCGGGCAGCGGATACGCAAGCGGCGGTGAGGTCCGGAGCGCGCTACCACCTCCCCCGCGCACACCAGCACCTGGTGAGCCGACGAAGACGTCTGAATCATCACGTAGGCACTCTGCAGGCACGCACCATGACCAGAAGCCCGCCCAAGTGGCAAGATCGGCCCGAACTGGCAGATCTGTCGCAAAAGCCGCTGGCACTGCAAGGACAAGCGCTGCTTCCTCTTTGAGGCAAGCCAGGACTAGCCGAGACGCGCGTAAGAAGTAGAAAGCTCAGATCACTCAGGCGCCCAACGGGCGGCGTCGTAGAGCAGGTCGAGCACCGCGTCCTCGGTGACCGCGGAGAAGTCGCGGTAGTGGGCACCGACGGCTCGGAAGGGGTCAGGCGTGCAGACGCAACTGACGGCGTCGGCCTCGGGAAAGTCCTGGATCGCCGCCAGGGGCGCCACCGGCACGGCGAGGACGACCCTGGCGGCGCCCAGCTGGCGGGCTGTCAGGCAGGCGGCGCGAGCGGTGGCGCCGGTCGCCATCCCGTCGTCGACGAGCAGGGCGGTCCGACCGGTCAGCTCCAGACGCGCTCGCGCCTGCCTGAGCCGGACGACCTGAGCCTCCAGCGCGGCCCGCTCGCGTCGCTCCACCAGCGCGAAGTCGGCAGCCCCGACGCCGGCGTCGGCGAGCACCTCGAGATTGACCACCCGCGCGCCGTCCTCACCCACCGCGCCCATCGCCAGCTCCGGCTGGCGCGGAACGCCGAGCTTGCGCACGACCAGGACGTCCAGCGGGGCGGCCAGTGCCCTGGCCACCTCGAAGGCCACCGGCACGCCGCCTCGGGGCAGCCCGAGGACCACCACGTCCCGCGAGCGCAGGAACTCCAGCTGACCGGCCAACCGCCGGCCGGCCTCGACCCGATCAGCGAAGACGATCACTCCTCGCCTCCCGTGCGGCCTAGTGCTTCTTGGCCCGGCTGGGCTGCACCCGCATCGGCTCGCCCTCCATCTTGGGGAAGTTCGGCGGGTACGGCGCGTCGCCCTCGCCGAGCTCGTGCTCGTCGCGCTCTGACCAGTCCAGCAGCTCGGAGATGTCGAAGGGCGCGTCGTCGATGCCGGCATGCAGGTCGCCCAGCTCGGCGAACCGGGCGGGCATGGTGGCCATCGTGTAGTCCTGCATCCGGACCCCGGCCAACTCGTCCCAGCTGATCGGCGCCGACACCAGGCCGGTGCTGGCCCGGATCGAGTACGCCGAGGCGATGGTGCGGTCCCGGGCGTTCTGGTTGTAGTCGATGAAGATCTGCTCGCCGCGCTCCTCCTTCCACCACTTGGTGGTCACCAGCTCCGGCACCCGGCGCTCGACCTCGCGGGCGAAGGCCAGCGCCGCCCGGCGGACCTGGGTGAAGCCGTGCTCGGGATGGATCCGCAGGTAGATGTGCAGGCCCTTGGAGCCCGAGGTCTTGGGCCAGCCGACCGCGCCCAGCTCGTCCAGCAGCTCGCGCACCAAGCCGGCGACCTCGACGGCGTCGGCGAAGTCGGTTCCAGGTTGGGGGTCCAGGTCGATGCGCAGCTCGTCCGGGCGCTCGGTGTCGGCCCGGCGCGAGTGCCACGGGTGGAACTCGACGCTGGACATCTGCACCGCCCAGATCACGCTGGCCAGCTCGGTGACGCACAACTCGTCGGCGGTGCGCCCAGACGGAAAGCGCACCTGCACGGTCTCGACCCAGTCCGGGGCCCCCTTGGGCAGCCGCTTCTGATAGATCCGCTCGCCGCCGGTGCCGTCGGGGAAGCGGTGCAGCATGCAGGGCCGCTCACGCAACGCCCGGACGATGCCGTCGCCGACCGCGATGTAGTACTCGGCCAGGTCCAGCTTGGTGGCGCCGGTCGCCGGAAAGTAGACCCGGTCCGGGTTGGTGATCTTGACGGTCCGGTCTCCGACCTGGAGCTCGGTGAACGGCGATGCCATATCCGAACGGTAGGCGATATCCGGTGGTGAGTGTCGGACCCTGACGCTATTTTCCATCCGTGACGACATCGCAACCCGCCGGCTTCGACCCGCTGGCCGAGATCGCTGAGCACAGCGCCGGGCTGGCCCGGGCCGCCGAGACGGACCTGAACGCGCCGATCGAGCACTGCCCCGGCTGGACGATGGCCGACCTGGTCTGGCACGTGACCGAGGTGCACTGGTTCTGGGCCAAGATCGTGGCCGAGCTGCCGTCGGCGCCGCCGCAGGACGAGCAGGGGCCGCAGCGGCCCGAGCCCGACCAGCTGATCAGCCGGTTCTCAGCCGGTGCCGCGCACCTGGTGCGGGTGCTGGGCACCGCGGACCCGGCCGCCGCGTGTTGGACCTGGGCCACCGCCCAGCAGAACGCCGGCTTCGTCCTCAGGCACCAGGTGCAAGAAGCGGCGGTGCACCACTGGGACGCCGAGCACGCGCTCGGTCGCCAGATCACCCTGGGGACGGCGATGTCGGTCGACGCGATCGATGAGTTCCTGACCTTCTCGCTGTCCACCGTGCGGGGCTATCACCCTGAGACGCCGCTGCCGGACCTGGACGGCTCGCTGGTGCTGGCGGCCAGCGACGCCGGCGTCGACTGGACTCTCACCGATGACAGCCTGCCCGGCACGGTGACCTTCAGCGCCGGAGCAGCCGACCCCGGGCTGCCCCGGATCACCGGCGCCGCCTCGGACCTGCTGCTGTGGCTCTACGGCCGGGCGCCGCTGCCGGTCTCACCCGGCGCGTCTGGCGACCAGTCGGCCGCCGAGCGGCTGGTGACACGGTTCCGGGCGTTGGCCTTCACCGACTGACCCCCGCGCCTGACGCCGCGACCAGAAACAAGGCATGCTGTGCAGGTGGATGAAGAGCTGCGGCGCCCCCCGGTCACCGGGCGGCACATCGTCTATCTAGACCCCAAGCTGGACCGGGCGGTCAGCCCGTACTCGCCTGAGGGCGAGATCCAGATGATGGGCGACTTCGCCTCCGGCCTGAGCCGCCGCGGGGCCGTCTCACGCCCGATGGCGATCCTGCTGGTGCTGCTGATCCTTGCGCCGATCGTGCTCAGCGTGCTCGCCATCCTGACCGGCTTGTGAGCCCTCGGGGCGTCTGCGCTGCGTACTGTTGAAGGCATGACCACCGACCAGAACGCCCCCCGGGTCAGCAAGACCGACGAGCAGTGGCGAGCAGAGCTGTCCCCGGCCGAGTACGCGGTGTTGCGCAAGGCTGGCACCGAGCGGCCCTACACCGGCGAGTACACCGACAATCATCGAACCGGCGTTTACTCCTGCCGGGCCTGCGGCGCCGAGCTGTTCCGGTCCGATCAAAAATTCGACTCACACTGCGGCTGGCCGAGCTTCTTCTCGCCACTAGCCGGCTCAGCGATCGTCGAACGGGTCGACAACGCCCTCGGCATGCGCCGGGTGGAGGTGCTGTGCGCCAACTGCCACAGCCACCTCGGGCACGTCTTCGAGGGCGAGGGTTACGACACCCCGACCGACCTGCGGTACTGCATCAACTCGATCAGCATGCGGTTCACCGACGCCGGCTGAGCCGCTGATGGCCCAGGCCTAGGTGTGATGCCCAGGGACGTTGTCCCGTCTGAGCTGACGTCGGCCTGTCGTTGAGACGAGGGAAGGCCTCCGGTTGTGAAGTGGAGCTGTCTAGGAACCGCTTCACTGACCGGAGGCCTTCGTGTCCCACGCTAACGC